>JAFXJW010000007.1 GCA_017532045.1 Clostridia bacterium
ACACCCCGATTGGTGTAAAACGATATTTTTTTGTAAGTGGTCAAACATGTGGTCAGACCGAAGATTTGATGATTTTTCGACATTCGGGAGAGCCGAAAAAGTCAGTGTTTTCAAGGGTTTTCGGCTCTTCTCGAAAATTCTGCGCCGAGCGTGGTGATTGAGACCCGAAACTGGCGCGCTACCACCTGCGCTACACCTCGTAACTCGGTTATTATAGCACAGTTCCCTTGTTTTGTCAATAGGATTTTGAAAATCCCTTTAAAGGAAAGGCCCTTTACTTCGTCTTATACACCATGTAGCTGCAAGCCCCCACGGTGGCCGTAGTCCCATCGACCGCCACGTTATGGGCAATATAAACCTCATCCACGGCTACGTCCTCCACGCAGCTGACCCGCTCCGACGGGTTGATGATCACGCGGATTTTTTCATCCCCTAAGCTGCGCTCGTAAACGGCGGGGTAGCTGGTTTTAGATACCACCGTAAATTCCCCGTCCTCCTGCAACGCAGGGTGAGCCTTACGGATCTCGACCATCCTTTTGACGTGATTCAAAAGAGAGTCTTCGTCCTGTAGCTGCGCCTCCACCGTGGGCGCATCCTCCGACGGATCACAGGGAATATACGTCGTATCCGCCGTGGAGAAGTCAAAATTTTTCCCGGCGCTCCATTGCATGGGAGAGCGAGAGCCCGTCCGTCTGTACCCGCCCTCCACCGAGCGGATATTCTCCAGATAACGCATACCGATCTCGTCTCCGTAATAGATCAGCGGAATACCCGGGAGTGTGAGCAGGAAGGTCATGATCACCTTCAGGTCGTCGGTATCCCGCTCCAGCGAGACCCGCCCCAGATCATGGTTGCCCGTGGGGATGGAAACGTAGCCAAGCTCCTTCGTCTTATTGATCTGGTCGATAAAGTCCTCATAGAAAAGTGAGAAATCTCCCTCGCCCGCCTTACGGAAGTAGCTGGGTCCTACCCAATCCAGGCGGTCGTTCTTCCCTGCCTCGTGACGGAAGAGCGTCGTAAAGGGCTTCATATGGAAATGGATCATGAAATCCAGATCGAAGCCGCAGGCAAGGGCTCGCTCGGGATAGCTCCACTCCGAGATCAAGAGGGAGTCGGGATGCTTTTCCTTAAATTTTCGGCTCATGCGCTTCCAGACCTCCATGGTGACCCTTTGGTCGGGGTCGCCCTTCACCAAGGAAAAGGCCATATCCACACGGAAACCATCCACGCCGTAACCAGTCCAATAGTCCATGACGTCCAAAAGAGCCTCTTGGGTGGCCACGCAGGCGGGATCGTCAATGGATTTCTGCCAATCCTTTTGGGGGTTGGCAAAGCCGTAGTTCAGGGCGGGCTGACAGTAATAGAAATTCTTCATGAAGGAGCCGTTACGGTCGGAATACCCGTTGACAAAGGTACCGTCGCCCAGATCCCCGACATCCTTCGTCCACACGTAGCGGTCGGTATATTCATTGGGCTCATACTCAGCCGAGCGCTGAAACCATTCGCACTCCAGAGAGGTATGCCCGGCGACCAGATCCAAGACGATATGCATATCCCTTTCCTTAGCGGCGGCGCACAGGTGTCTCAGATCCTCATTCGTGCCGTACCGAGGGGCGACCCGATAGAAATCAGTCACGTCGTATCCCGCATCGCGGAAGGGGCTTTCAAAGATCGGATTAAGCCAGACGATATTGCAGCCCAGGCTCTTGATATAATCCAATTTCTCCTCTATTCCCTTCAGGTCGCCTATGCCGTCTCCGTTGGTATCCTTAAAGGATTGCGGATAGGGATTATAGATAATGGAATTTTTGATCCAGCTGATCTGCTTACTCATAGCTTCCCCTTTCAAGCGCTCTCGCGCCTCCTTGATCGCAAAGGCCGCTACTCCGCATCTTCCACGGAGCGCAGGTCTTCTGCCATTATTATAGCACAAGAGCAACGACATGTCAAATGATGTAGTATCCGCGGGCGCTCATGTTCAAATCTTTTCCTTTTCCCCAATAGAAAAGCCACCCTGAGCGGGGGCTTCCTCTTTCAATTTAACAGAGCTTACTCCCCCAGCATGATACGGATGATCTCCCGGTCCGTCTCGCTCATGCCTTCACGGGCAAGGCGACCTATGTTGCGAATGGTGTTCTCCACGCCCTTAGTCACGATGCCGTCACCGCCGTAGAACTGGCGACCCGAGCGCATCATGTCGTAACCCATGATACCCGCCTCCACCGCCATAGCGATCTTGGCGGCGCAGGAGGCCTTGGCTCCGTCGCAGATGGTTCCCGACAAGATGGCCACAGCGTTGACCAGCGTATGGGCGATCTCACGGTAGCGGCCGCCTGCCAAGTAGCAGATACCGCAACCGCAGCCGCAGCCTGCGCTGATCGCGCCACAGTAGGCCGACAGGCAACCGATGCCCGTCTTTTGGTGGACGGTGATGAGGTTGGACACCAGCAGGGCACGGAGAAGGGTCTCCTCGTCGGCGTGCCACGCGCGGGCGTAGACCACCACGGGAACCGATGCTGTCATACCCTGATTGCCGCTTCCCGAAAGAATGCACACGGGCAGCTCACAACCGTTCATGCGGGCATCCGATCCTGCGGCGGCATAGGCTCTCGCCTTGGTGCGGAGGTCGCTGTGACCGCCGTTGTACAAAAGGCGGCCGATGGATGCGCCGTACTCGCTCCGTAGTCCCTCCTCGGCGATGGCCATATTCATGCGCATCTGCCTTTCCAGAAGGGGTCTGACCTCCTCCAGCGCCACCTCCTCGGCGTAGGTAATGATGTCCTGCACGTTGAGAAGGGTACGGTCGGCGGGCTGGGTGTGGATCATAGACTCGCCATAGAGGTAGCGGTCGGTGAGGTCCTCGCCGTCCCTCTCCACCGAGACCACGTTGGTATGGCGGTCGATGAGATGGACAGTGACCGAAACAGTCCGCCCGTCCACGGTGGCCTCGCCGGTCATGACCAGTTCAAAGGGATGCTTGGTCTCCAGCTCGCCAACCACGGGGATCGTAGTAGCGAGGAAGGCGCGGATGCGGTCAGTATCGGCGGGCTTCAGGGCGCACAGCACCTCCAGCTTGCGGTCGGGACAACCGGCCACAATGCCTGCAGCTACGGCGGCCTCAATGCCGTGCATACCGTCGGTGGCGGGGACGATGACAGACTTGACGTTCTTGATGATGTTACCGCTGAGCCGCACCTGCAGAGCCGTAGGATCAGCCCCCAGCGCATGACGGAGGATGGAGGCGGCGTAAGCGATGGCGATGGGTTCGGTACAGCCCATGGCAGGCACCAGCTCCTCTCGGAGAATGGCGGTATAGGTTTCAACGATATGTGAAGGAAGAGACATATTTTCTCCTTTTCAAATTCGGGGGTATAGGGAGGTTAGGTCTTCTCTGTAGTCAAGACCACCGGCTGTGCCGCCCATTCGGACGGCACGGCTTTTGTTAGGTCTCGTCAGCCATATGCCTCTCCAGCTTCTTCTCGAGACGGGAGATCTCCTGCGCCACGGGATCGGGGATGTGTACCTGATCCAGATCGTCCACCTTACGACCGTGACGGCGCACCACACGGGCGGGAATACCTACAGCGGTAGAATTCTCGGGAACCTCCTCCAGCACCACAGCATTGGCGGCGATCTTGGAATTATCGGAAATCTTGAAGGGGCCCAGCACCTTGGCTCCCGCACCAACGAGGACGTTATTGCCCAGTGTGGGGTGACGCTTGCCTACGTCCTTACCCGTACCGCCCAGGGTCACGCCCTGATACAGGGTGCAGTTGTCCCCGATCTCGGTGGTCTCACCGATGACCACCCCCATACCGTGGTCGATGAACAGTCCCTTACCGATAGTAGCGCCGGGGTGGATCTCAATGCCCGTCTTGTGGCGTGCCCACTGGCTTATGGCACGGGCGGCAAAGTAATGCTCCGACAGGTAAAGCTTATGGGCCACACGGTAGGCCAGAATGGCGTGGACACCCGAATACAGGAGCAAAATCTCCAGATCACTGCGGGCGGCAGGGTCACGCTGGCGCACGGCGGCGATATCGGCGGCGATCTCCTCACGGACAGCGGTCACGGTATCCTTGACTCCTTTTACCTTTTTTCGAAAAAATGCAGGAATATCAAAGGCAAACAGAACTTCATTATCGTGCTTCATGGAAACACCTCCCAGGAACAAAATCAGGAACGTATCTTCTTGCGGGTAACGATAGAGACGATTCTCCTCAAGGCGGGAGCAAGAAGCATATTGACAGCGAACTCGAAAACGAAATTGAATCCTGCGCAACCAATGATCAGGAAATACATAACGCTTTGACCGGCAGGCGCCAACTGTTCCATCGTGCCGTAAATCGTCAAGCATCCCAGCACGAAAATGCCGGTGTTTACGACAGGCGTGATGGCAGCAGCCGCAAAAATGGCCAGCCACTCGTTCTTCTTACTCAAAACACGGTATACCACGCCCGCAAGAAAACCTGCCAGAGTAGATTTTCCAAGGCAGATAAGGGCCGTAATGACAGGATGGTTATCAAACATCACACCCGTAAACAGGGGGTCGAGATGCATCACACCGAGGGTGATATACACCTGCGCGCCGAACACAAGGCCCAACCATGCGCCCGCAGAAGGGCCAAGGATCATAGCGCCCAGCGCAATGGGAATCAGCACCAGGCTGATGGGGGTTCCACCCAAGGGGTTGGGAATGGCAATGCCTGCCGTTTGGAGCACAAGCACAACGGCGGTAAGAATGGCCAACTCAACCATTCTAAGAATCTGTTCACTGCGGGATCTTCTCATTTTGTTTCTCCTTTGAGGACTTTCACCTCATGCTCCCGTCCGCTGTGGGTACGGTGCGTAAAATTTTTATGATCACCGTCCGACCTTGCGGGGGACGGAAATCTACTCACTTATTCTTCTTCGCCGCGCGCTCTGTGGCGGCGGCCTCTCGTTCAGCGGTGGCCTTATAGATGAAGTACAACCCCAAGAGGGTAAGATCAGGCTCGTAAATCACCTCGCGCTTACAAGAGGGTAGCACAAGCTCCGCCAGTCCCCCCGTGGCCACCACGGGCAGGGCGGCGTTCTCGGGGAGCTTCATCTCATCTTTGATGCGTCCGATCATGCCGTCGATCATGCAGGCAGTGCCCAGCAAAAGGCCCGAGCGGATGGCAGCGGTGGTGTTCTTTCCCAGCGCCGTCTCGGGAGGCTTCAGCTCCATGTAGGGGATCTGAGCAGCGGCGGCGCGGAGCCCCTCCAGGGAGGTTGTCACGCCGGGGGCGATGGAAACGCCCACCATCTCCCGCCCCATGTTCACGGCACCCCAAACGGTGGCCGTACCCAGATCCAGAAAGATCACGGGAGCGCCGTAGAGGCTGACGGCGGCGGCAGCATTTGTCACGATATCCGCGCCCAGGGCAGCAGGATCATCCACCCGCAGGCTGATGCCCGTGCGGACACCGCCTTCGATATGGGTCACGGGAACGGGGGTGTCCCCACCCAACCTTTGAACGGCAGCCTCCAGCGTATGGGTAAGCTGGGGCACCACGGAGCCCAGCACGGCGGCCTTTACTCTGCCTGCGTAGCCCTGCTCGGCCAGAAGGCCGCGGATGATGACGGCGTACTCATCAGGGGTACGCCCCGTAGCAGCGGACAGCTTGGCAGTCAGCGCAGGAACGGGCTTAGGAGTATTCTGTTGCAGGTCGAAAAGCCCCAGAGAAATGCTGGAATTGCCGATATCAATGGCCAGAAGCATGAGAATACCTCCTTACTAGAATATGTGGATTTTCAAATTTGGGTTTGTCGGGCAGGGGCGGGGAGAGCGACCAAAGGGGCTTTTTGCAAAAAGCCCCTCTGGACTCCCCAAAAACCTTTAACAAATTAATCATTGGCCATGAATAAATTTTTAAGATTTTTGGAGTTCCAAGAACCTTTTGCAAAAGGTTCTTGGTGGGGTGCAGGGGTGAAACCCCTGCCCGATAAACTGCAGGGCACCTCTAAAAACCCCTCGCACAGCGAATCGACGGAATCTTTTCCGTCATTCGTCACAAAAATCCTTCGTATAGGATCAACTATACGTGCGGCTTTTTGTTTAGACTGACGAAAAA
>JAFXJW010000008.1 GCA_017532045.1 Clostridia bacterium
ACTATACCGCCGCCACCGACTTTCTCTGCGAGCACGTCCGCGCCGCCGCCGAGGAGGATCCCGCCATGCCCATCATCGTCTTCTCCCACGAGGGCTTCGGCTCCCTCCACGCCACGGGAGGCGGCCGCTTCGGAGCGGAGCTGGACAAGCTCATGCGGGAATACCCTCAGATCATCGCTTTTTCGGGGCATACCCACTACGCGCTGAACGATCCTCGCATGATCCGTCAAAGCCTCATCACCTCCATCCAGACCTCTACCGTGGGCGCGGATTTCTGGAACTACAGCGGCATGGATCCCGCCCAGCCCGAGGGACGGGAGACCGCCTCCCAGGGTCTTTTCGTAGAGGTCAGCCCCGACAGAGTGGTGACCGTCACCCGCTATGATTTCACCAACGATACCGCTATCGGGGAGGCGTGGGTGATCGATGTCCCCGCCGTGGTGGAGTCCCGCGAGGCCTTTGCCTACACCGATGCCCGCAAGGATGCCGCAGAGGCTCCCGTATTCCCCGCGAACGCCAAGGCCGAGGTGAGGGGGATCACCTCCTATACCGCCACCCTCACCTTCCCCGCCGCTACGGTGGAGGATACGGTCTCAGACGGCTGTATCACCGCTTACTGCGTCGAGGTCAAGGATAGGGAAAGCGGCGCGGTCTACTTCTCCAAGTCCTTCCCTGCCGACAGCCACATGGGCAATGCCGCCAAAGAGCAGCTTACCGTTGAGTTGACAGGGCTGGAGCACGGGGTTGACTATACCCTCACGGTCACGGCCGAGAGCGCGTGGGGCAAGGTCTCCCAGCCCTTGACGGTGAACTTCTCCACCCCCAAGGATGAGAGCGCGGCTCCCGAACAGATGCCCGACAGGCTTCTCCACGTGGATTACACCACGGGTTCCCCCGCCGACACCGTCTCAGGGCTGACTATGGAAACCTTTGGCACCCCCGTTCTGAAGGACGGCATGGCTGTTCTGGATAAGGAGAGCGTCTACGGCTACCACCTCACCGATAAAGAATACGCTGCCCTGACGAATCAAGTCTCCATCGAGGCCATCGTCTACATTGACCGCGATCAGACCTATCCGTGGGGCTACGTCATGATCGTGGGCAACGCCGAGGCCGGGGGCTATGACATCGCCGTGGTCAATGGCAAGGGAATGCAGTTCGAGGTCAATATCGGCGGCACCTACAAGCAGGTCGTCGTCCCCACGCCCTTCGGCCGCTGGGTTCACATCATCGCCTCCTACGATGGGCAGAACCTTCGTATCTACCTGGACGGTGAGCTGGCCGCCTCCACCCCCTGCTCGGGAAGCATCAAGCACGTGGGAGAGAAGTCCCGCAAGCTCATGGTGGGTGCCGACGTCAACCAGGACGGTGTTCCCCAGTGCATCTCCAACATCAAGATCACCAAGGTCTCCCTCTACGCGGGCGGGATCTCGGCGGAGCAGGCAGCGGTCCTCTTTGCGGAGGCCGAGGTGCCTACCGCATAATGGTTCCCAATCGTTCATATAGAAAGAACCTTCCACGGCAATCGTCGCGGAAGGTTCTTCGGGGAGGTTAGCGAACAAAAACGGAACCGTTTGTTTAAAGCAAAACACAGCCTCACCATCGCGGTGGGGCTGTGTTTTTTGTTGCTTATCTTCGAAATATTTTTTGCAGTAGAACTTATAAAGAGATTTAACCTCTTCAATCAAAGTGTTGTCTTCCTTGTATTCCGGAGGACGATTTTCAATGGCCCTTTCGAGATCGTCTCGTAGATAAAGCAAATCAATAGGCTCTTCATATTCAACTAATTCATCATTGATAAACATTGGAACAGGTTTAGTATCTATTCCATTTTGTTTAAGTTTATACTGAAAATTAGAAAATAGGCTTTCCGCACAAACAGACGAATAGCTATAAGTACAAACATCTTTATAGGCTAAAAGAAATTGATTTAGTACAGCTCTCCAAGGACGAGATCGTAAAATATCTCAAAACCGCCATCAAAAAAGAGCCTCAGCAAATGATCGATCTTTGGGCAAGCAGGTGGTGCTACATAATGATAAGGTAGCGATCACTTATAATTACACCGATAAAAAAGAAGGTCCCGACGACGATCACCGGGATTTTTTATTATACGAAACAATTTTTGAAACGCCATTGTATGAGAACAAAACGGCAAGGACGTTTACACAGACCATGCAGGTGTTTATTTATTTCTAAAAAGCAAAAAAGGCGCAAAAAAAAGAGCGAGTCGGACACTTTTTAGGTGTTCAACTCGCTCTGACTTGGCGGAGATGGGGGGATGCCATTCATGTACACAACAGCTTCTTCTCCCTCCGATGTCAATATTATACCACAGATTACCCTTTAAGTCAATCTTCAAAACCGCTCTCTTCAAAGAACAGACAACCATTTTCCGCTCATTCCCCGTTTCTCTGGCTCTATAGGAGCCAATCATCGCACAAATTATTCGCCATTCGTCGGAATTTATTTTCGCCAATCGTCGGAAAACTATTGCAAAAAGACAGAACATAGTGTATAATATATGTAATCAAATCCCCAGCGAGGTGACTCGAATGAAAGCTTACAGAAAAAGAATTGCCGATGACATTTTGAAACGAAAGCTGGAGGGAAAGGGCGCGGTTCTGATCGAGGGGCCTAAGTGGTGTGGCAAAAC
>JAFXJW010000109.1 GCA_017532045.1 Clostridia bacterium
CGATGTTGGGACCTTCGGGGGTCTCGATGGGGCACATACGGCCGTAGTGGGTGTAGTGTACGTCACGGACGTCGAAGGAAGCACGGTCACGGGACAGACCGCCGGGACCCAGAGCGGACAGACGGCGGCGGTGGGTCAGCTCGGCCAGGGGGTTGTTCTGGTCAGCGAACTGAGACAACTGAGAAGAGCCGAAGAACTCACGGATGACGGTGGCCACGGGACGGATGTTGATCAGCGCCTGAGGGGTCAGCTTATCGTTATCCTGGGTGGTCATGCGCTCCTTGATGATCTTCTCCATACGGACGAATCCGATACGGAGCTGATTCTGGAGCTGCTCGCCCACGGAGCGGATGCGGCGGTTGCCCAGATGGTCGATGTCGTCCACAGAACCCACGTCGTGGGTCAGGTTGAGCATATAGTTAATGGAAGCAAAGATATCGTCCTTGGTGATGTGCTTGGGGCACAGCTCGGCGATTCTCTCCTTGACCATGGCCTTGACGGTGTCCATGTCACCCTCGGCGGCGGCCAGGATCTCCTGCATGACAGCGATGCGGACTCTCTCCTTAACACCGCAGTCAGAAAGATCCGTACCGATGATGTACTCAGGCTCCAGGGTGTTGTTGGACAGAACCTTCATCACGTCGCCGTTATCCAGCTCCAACATAACCTCGTTGACACCGGCACGCTCGACGGTCAGAGCCATCTCGGGAGTCAGCACGGTGCCTGCCTCGAACAGGACCTCGCCCGTGAAGGCAGAGACAACGGTCTCGGCCAGCTTGTGGCCCGCGATACGCTCGGAGATAGCCACCTTCTTGTCGAACTTGTAACGGCCGACGGGAGCGATGTCGTATCTCTTGGGATCAAAGAAGTAGTTGTTGATGAGGGTCTCGGCAGACTCCACGATGGCAGGCTCACCGGGACGGAGCTTCTTATAGATCTCCTTCAGCGCCTCCACGTGGGCGGAGGTACGGTTGGCGGCGGCCAGATTCTCACAGTCATCCTTATCGAAGGTGATCTTCAGACGCTCGTCCTCACCCAGAAGAGAATAGATTTCCTCACGGGTCTCGGGGCCCAGAGCGCGGATGAACATGGTCATGGGAACCTTACGGGTCTTGTCGATACGGACGTAGATCACGCCGTTGATGTCGGTCTCGTACTCCAGCCATGCGCCGCGGTAGGGGATGATCTGGGCGGCGTAGGTGCGCTTACCGGTCTTGTCGATCTCGGAGGAGTAGTACATACCGGGGGAGCGGATGATCTGGGAAACGATGACACGCTCGGCGCCGTTGATGACGAAGGTACCGGTATCGGTCATGAGGGGGAACTCGCCCATGAAGATATCGGTCTGCTTGACCTCACCCGTCTGCTTATTGGTCAGACGGACGTTGACCTTCAGGGGGGCGGCGTAGTTGACGTCACGCTCCTTGCACTCCTCCACGGAGTAGTTGGGCTTGGTGGTGTCCAGGGTGTAGGAGATGAACTCGATAAAGAGGTTGCCCGAGAAATCGGTAATGGGAGAGACCTCGCGCAGGACCTCGCCCAGGCCCTCCTCGAGGAACCACTTGTAGGACTTGGTCTGGATCTCTACCAGATCGGGCAGCTCCAAATTGAAGCGGGTGCGGGAGAAGGACTTACGGACGTTCTCGCCGAGTCTCTGATCTTTCAGATTGAGCATTCAGTTAATCACTCCATTTCAATGCGTTATGTGGCACCGTCGGGCGAATTCCCGAGCGGCGGCGGGGTTGGGGGATGTGGGGTATCTATAAGGAAACGACCTTCATGAATCCTTCGCAGACGGGAATTTGCACGTCAGGGGCCTCATGGGTCAAACGGACAACCCAAGGACACTTCAAATGCCGCGGTCGAAGTCGTATGGAACGCAGACTCCGCGTCTTCGTCAAATTGCACAAGGAACGCCTCCAAAAATCGCTTCGCTTTGACCGTAAAACCTGCCGGAAGGCATAGTTACCCATAGTGATGCGATTATATTGTAGTTTAGTATTGTATCACACAAATTCCGCATTGTCAAGGGGTTTTTGCAAAATATTTTGGATTATTTTTCTGTTTGATGAAAATAGACAAAAACCGCCCTCTCCGTTCCCTTCCTCTCGGGTGGTCTCCGAGGCCGCCAAATTCCGTCATTTTGTTGGATTTTTCTTTTGCTACACAATTCCCACACCCCGCACCTCAATTTACGGTTTTTTCCAAAAAATCCATGAAATCATGTTTACAAATTCACAAAAGTATGATATACTATTATAATCCATAACTATGTTTCGGAGGTTTTGTCCTTGGGACAGCTCCGAAGAAAGGACGCTCCCCCTTGAACTCTACCCCGAA
Source organism: Clostridia bacterium (assembly GCA_017532045.1). Taxonomy (GTDB): domain Bacteria; phylum Bacillota; class Clostridia; order Oscillospirales; family CAG-272; genus CAMEON01. The sequence continues at coordinate 2,341 of JAFXJW010000109.1, forward strand.
AGCATCCCCCGCGCCCCTCTGTCCCATCCCCCGTCGGGATCTTCAGGGCGTTGCGGCTCCGATCCTCTATATCTGCCTCCTCCTGTCCTCCCTGCTGGTGGGCGTCGGAGTGACACAGTTTAACCCCCCGGCAGAATCCACTACAACAAGCCTTCCCGAGATCCTCTCCGTTGCCGCCATTCTTCTTCTGGTCATTTACCTATGGCGGGTGACGAGAACCGCCAAGGGAGCCGTCCCCCTCTTGGTTCTGCTGGGCGTCTTCCTGACCTTCTACACCGGAAGCATCCTCCCCGCAGGAGTCCTCTGCGGTCTGGTCTTTACCGTGAGCGAGGGCTCCTTCCTCATCGCCGTTCAGTCCAAAGGCAAATTGGCGGCAATCCCCATCATTCCCCTGTTGGCCTACGGCATCACCGCCGCTCTGTCCATGGATTTTGTCGCTTCCCTGACGGTGCTGATCCCCTGGCCTGCCGCTTGGGCTTTGGCCATGAGCACCCGTCGCTCCGCCGCATCCGAAAGCGGCCCCAACCGTGTGGGCGTCATTTGCACCACCTCCCTCGTCCTGGGACTGACGGCAGCCGCCTTCCTCGCCCTGGCCCTGTACCAAGGTCTGGGCACTCTTGAGCCCGCCGTGCTGATGGAGGCCGTGGAGGAGCTGCGCGGGGAGTTGATCATGGGCATTCACACCCAGCCCCTACCCGAGGGCCTGACTCCCGAGCTGGCGGAGCAATGGAAAGAGCTGTTGGAGTACGCCAACGTGGAGAACACCGTCAACAGCCTTTTCAATCTCCTCCCCGCTATCTGCACCGTGACGGTTTTCATCTTCGTCACGATCTGCCAATCTGTTCAGCACGCCACCCTCCGAGCCTTCGGCCTTGGGGAGTGCGTCTCGGATCGGGTGAGAGCCTTCGAGATGAGCCTCATCTCCTGCGTGCTGTTTCTGGTAGCCTACCTCGCCACCATGGGAGAAAGTAAGGCCGTATCCTCCCTGATGGGCACCATCGCCCAAAACGTCGTTGTCATCCTCCTCCCCGGTCTCGCCTTGGCGGGACTGCTCCGGCTCACCGGCAATCTGGCTCGAAAGGGCAAGCAGAATATGGGATGCCTCTTCTCCCTCATCATCCTCGCCTTCTGCCTCCTCTTCGTCGCCCCCTACGTCCTGGCCGCCGTGGAGGTCATCGGGCACATCTTCCAGTCCATCACCTCCAGGCTGAAATTCGAGGACGACAGTGACGACCCCTTTAACAAAAATTGAACGGGTCTATAAATTGGTGTTTATAGGGCAGGGGCGTTGCCCCTGCACCCCACCAAGAACCTTTTTGCAAAAAGGTTCTTGGAACTCCAAAAACCTTAAAAAACAATTATTATCTACCAATGTTTTTTTGAAAGTTCTTGGGATTCTCAGACCCTTCTTTCAAGAAGGGTTTAAGTGGGGGTCGAGGAGGCGATGCCCCCTCGATAAACCCGAATCTGATTTCATTACCGTTAAATAATATTACCTTTCGAAAGGAGCTGATCCCATGTCTCCCAAGAAGAATCCCGCCACCCGCGGCTCCATGTGGGTGGATCTCCGCATTCCCTTTGCCATCACCGTAGCCGAGGGGCTATTACTGCTGGCTCTGGTAGCTCTCATGGCTCACCTGAAGCTTCCCCGTCTCCCTCTGATTACCTTTGCCGTGCTGGCGTTCTATCTCGCCACGGCGGGTAGTGTCCTGCTGGCCTTCGTACTACGCTACGCCGCCATGAAGCGGGCAGAGGAGGCGGCCGAGCAGCTCAGTGGCGACGTGTACCAAATGTTCCGCGCCGAGGTAAACATCCCCTACGCCGTGGTCAACGGAGACGGCATGGTGCGGGTCATCAACACCGCTCTTCAAAGCATTCTGGGCTTCCGCTCCCCCGTGTGCAATCTTCCCCTATCGGATCTCTGCTCCGGCATCACAGCCGAGCAGCTCACCGCCATCGCCCGTCCCGTGGGCGCTGTGGGAGACGATCTCCCCTCGGTGCTTTCCGCCGCCTCGGGTAGCGGTGGCAAGGACATCGTGGTTCACCTGGCCGACGGACGCCGCTACCGTGTGGACTGCTACCTGATGCCCCGTGAGCAGGACCACTACTTCTTCATCCTGTTCCGAGACGTCAACGACTATCTGGAGCTGGCCGAGACCACCGAGCGCAACCGTGTGGTGCTGGCCTACATCGTGCTGGACAATCTGCAGGAGCTGGCTCAGTTCGTCCGAGCCAACTACCGCGCCACCGCCAACCTCATTGAGGAGACCCTCGCCCAGTGGGTGGCCGGTATGCAGGGCATGCTCCGTGAATACGACCGAGACAAATATATCGCCCTTTTCTCCGGCGAGCATCTGGATGCCTGTATCCGGGATGACTTCTCCATTCTGGAGCAGATCATGAACATCCGTGTGGGTGACAACTCCTTCCCTCTTTCTATCTCCATGGGTATTGCCGACATCGACGGCAGCATGGGAGACAAGGAGAAGGCCGCCTCGGCCGCTCTGGACATGGCGCTCCAGCGTGGCGGTAACCAGGTAGCCCTCCAGCGTCAAGGGGCAAGCGGACTTTCCTACTTCGGAGGCACCCACAAGACTCTGGAGTCCAACACCTCCATCTCCTCCCGTGTCAGCGCCAGTCTTCTGGAGCATCGGCTGATCGACTGTGACCGTGTCCTGATCATGAGCCACGCCGCTCCCGATTTCGACGCCATCGGCTCTTCCGTGGGCGCATACCGCCTCTGCCGCAGTATTCTGGAGACCAAGGGACGAAACAAGGTTCCCGTCCACGTGATCACCGACAAGACCTGCGACACCTTCCGCCTCTGCGCCGCCCACCTATCCACCCTCCCCGAGTATGAGGACGTCTTCATCGACAAGGCCACCGCTCAGCAATCCGTCACCACCCACACGGTGCTGATCATCACCGACGTCAACAACCCCTATATTTTCGAAGCTCCCCAGCTGGTCAGCTGTATCCCCACCGCAGACAACGTGTCTGCCATTGCAGTCATTGACCATCACCGCATTGTGGGAGAGCTTCCTTTCACCCCTTTCCTTCATTATATCGAGCCCACCAAGTCCTCCGCCAGCGAGATCGTGGCGGAGATCCTCCAGCAAAGCGCATACGCCGAGTCCCTCCACAAGGAGGAGGCCAATCTGCTTCTGGCCGGCATCATGCTGGATACCCACAACTTCACCCGCTCGGCGGGCGCCCAGACCTTCGACATCACCTACTACCTGTATAGCCGCAACGCCCATACCGACGTAGCGAGGGAATTCTTCAACGAGCGCATTGACGAGCTGCTGGTGGCAGGCGAATTTGATGCCCACACCCACATCCATGACGACGTTTTCGCCATCACATGGCTCAGCGACGACCATACCCCCTCCCCCGAGGATCGCATCGCCGCCTCCAAGGCCGCCGACAAGCTCCTGACTCTGCGGGGCGTAGAGGCATCCTTCGCCTTCGCCCCCATGGGCGCGGGCATCGCCATTTCCGCCCGCTCCAAGGGTAAGATCAACGTACAGATCATCATGGAAAAGCTGGAGGGCGGCGGACACTTCGACATGGCCGGCGCACAGGTCACGGGCGGTGTTTCCGAGGCCTACGAGCTTCTCATTGACGCCATAAGCGAATACAAGCTTCAGTATCCCGAGCAGTTTGTCGGCGACTAACGCTTCGAAGGATACCCATCCCCTGTTTTTAACCACCATCCCACATACAGAAAGGAATTTCAACCATGAAAGTAGTTCTCCTCGCCGATGTAAAAGGCCAAGGCAAAAAAAATGACGTGATCACCGTATCCGACGGATACGCACGCAACTTCCTCCTCCCCCGCAAGCTGGCCGTGGAGGCCGACGCCAAGATCCTGAACGAGATCAAGGGTCGTGAGGAATCCATCAAGCACAAAATCGAGGTGGAGACCGCCGAGGCCAAGGCGCTGGCCGCCAGACTGGACACCCTTCTGGTCAAGATCACCGCCACCTCGGGGACTGACGGTCGCCTCTACGGCTCCATCACCGCCAAGGACGTGGCCGACCACCTCCAAAGTGACTACGCCATCACCGTGGACAAGCGCAAGATCCAGCTCGCCGACCCCATCCGCGCCTACGGCAAATACGATCTGGACGTAAAGCTCTACACCGACGTCGTGGGCAAGATCCACGTGCTGGTGTGCAACTAAGAACGAGAGGCTCTGCCCCTGACCCCCGATCAAGAACCTTTTTGAAAAAAGTTTCTTGATAATCTCCAAAAACTTTTAAAAAGGGATCACGTATGAAGCTGCACGACCGTGAGCCGCCTTGGTGATACCTGTCAGTAAAGGATACGGAAAACATGAACGATAACATGAACGCCCAGGATTCCCTGGTACGAAAGCTTCCCTTCTCCCTCATCGCCGAGCAGTCTCTTTTAGGCGCTGTGCTGGTAGATCCCGAGTCCTTCAACGAGATCGCCGATCTGGTATCGGTATCCGACTTCTACATGGAGGAGCATCAACAGATCTTCTCCGCCATGCACGAGCTGTTCCTCACCAGCCGAGACATAGACGTGGTCACCCTCATCGACATGCTGGTGCAGAAGGGTATCTACACCAAGTCGGGTGGCGAGCAGTACATCCGCACCGTCGCCGAGGTCGTCCCCAACGCCCTCAACGTCAAGGACTACGCTCGCATCGTCAAGGATAAGAGCGTCCTCCGCCAGCTCATCGGGGCTTGCGAGGAGGTCACAGACACCGCCTACTCCGAGCAGGACGACGTGTCCCACATTCTGGACTCCGCCGAGAACAAAATTTTCGCCATCGCCCAGGGCAAGGACACCAAGGGCTTCCGCCACATCCGTGAGGTCATCGGGGACGTGTACGCCCACCTCCACGAGATGAACACCGAAAAGGACGGCTCTCAGGGCACGTCCACGGGCTTTACGGGCCTGGATCGCATGCTGGCAGGCATGGGTAACTCCGACCTCATTCTGGTGGGTGCCCGTCCCGGTATGGGTAAGACCTCCTTCTGTCTGAACATCGGCACCAACGTAGCCGCCCAGACGGGCAAGACCGTATGTATATTCTCCTTGGAAATGTCTGCCGAGCAGCTGGTCAACCGTATCATCTCCTCAGAGGCCATGGTGGACAGCTACGCCATGCGAACGGGAGAGCTCAAGGACGAGGACTGGGAAAACATCGCTCTGGCCACCTCCAAGCTGGCCAAGTGCGACATTCTCATTGACGATACCGCCGGTATCACCGCCACGGGCATGAAGGCCAAGCTCCGCCGCGTGAAGAATCTTGGTCTGGTGGTCATTGACTATCTCCAGCTCATGCAGGGCGACAGCCGCCACGACAACCGTGTGCAGGAGGTAGCCGAGATCTCCCGCGCCATGAAGCTCATGGCCAAGGATCTGGGCGTCCCCGTCATCTGCTGCTCCCAGCTCTCCCGAGGCCCCGAGTCCCGTACCGACAAGAAGCCCATGCTCTCCGACCTCCGTGAATCCGGCTCCATCGAGCAGGATGCCGACGTGGTCCTCTTCCTCTACCGTGACGAGTACTACAAGGCCGGCGACGCATCCAATCCCAATATGGAAAACGACGCCTCCATCGCCGAGGTCATCATCGCCAAGAACCGCCACGGCTCTACGGGCACCGTCAAGATGGGCTGGATCGGTAAGTACACCAAGTTCCGAACCCTGGCAAACGAAAACGAGCTTCCTTCTTAATTTTCCATAGGATGAACGGATCCGCAGGATCCGCACCTTCACTATTCGCTATTCGCTATTCACTTTTCACTATTCACTCTTCACTTTTCACTTTTCACTTTTCACTCCAAAGGACACGCCTATGCTTCCCTTCACCCTCCCCCCATCCCTTCCCTGTCTCGTCGCTTTTTCGGGCGGCGCGGATTCCAGGCTCCTTCTGGAGCTGACGGTTCGCGCCCTTGTGGAGCGCCACGGCGAGGAGGGTCGCTCCATGGTTCTGGCCGCTCACCTGCACCACGGCATACGGGGAGTCGAGGCAGACCGTGATCTGGAATTCTGCCAAAAAGTCTGCAAAGAACTGGGTGTTGAGCTGATCTGTGACCGAGCAGACGTCCCCGCCCTGGCAGACCAATGGGGAGAGAGCCTGGAGACCGCCGCCCGTCGGGTGCGGTATGGCTTTCTCAGACGGGTCATGGCCCGGCGAGGGATCCCCACCCTCCTGACCGCCCACCACGCCGACGACAATCTGGAAACGGTGCTGGAGCGGCTTCTGCGAGGAAGCGGTACCCGTGGCATGGGGGGCATCCCCCCTACCCGCCCCTTGGAGAGCAACGGGGACACCTCCGCCGTCACCCTGTACCGTCCCCTGCTGGAATGGACGAGACGGGACATCCTGTCTGCCTGCGCCGAGTGGGGACTGGACTTTGTCACCGACTCCACCAACCTGGAGGACGATTGCCTCCGCAACCGCATCCGCCATACCGTCATCCCCGCCTTAGAAGAGATCGCAGGCCGAGACGCCCCCCAACGGGCGGCCTCCCGCCTCTCCCGCATCAGCCGAGAGGACGAGGACTTCCTGAACGCCATGGCCGAGACCACGCTCCCCCCCACCCCGTCCCCTTGGGGCAACGGTCTGTCAGTAAACGAATTGACGGCTCGACACCCCGCCCTGTCCAAGCGAGCCATCTCGGCTCTGTACCGTGGCGCCCGACGGGACTATGACCGAGGGAGCGGGTCGGAGACCCTGTCCACCGTTCATCTGGAAGCCCTTCTTGATCTATGTCGCAAGGGTGTTCCCGAATCCTGCACTCCCCTGCCCTGCGGCTTGGAGGGACGGATACGGGAGGGACGGCTGTACGTGATCCCCACCGACACCCCCGACGTCCCCCTTCCCCCCGACGAGCCTATGCTTCTGGGCGAGGGCGTTCTCCGCTGGAGCGAGGACGTGACCGTTACCGTGGAGAAAGCCGACCTCCTCCTTGAGCCGAAGCAGGACGCCGCCGTCTACGCCTCGGCCATATTCCCCCCCGATCTTCCCCTTCCCCTGACCGTGCGAAAGCGGCAGGCGGGGGATACTATCCTGTCCCACGGCATGACCAAAAAACTCAAAAAACTATTGAATGAAAAGGATATTGCCCTCTACATCCGTGACCGCCTTCCCCTGATCTGCCTTTCGGATGGATCCCCCGAGGGAATCCCCCTTTGGTATCCCTCCGTGGCATTCCGAGACGGGTATCCCTCTCCCACCGAGGGCCCCTGCATCCGCATTACCGTCTACCGATCCCCCCTCGCTCCCCGCAAAAATGACCTTTAAAGGAGAAAAACATGAACACGAGCACCCCCTCCCTCCAAAACGACTGCGCCTACACACTGGTCTCCGAGCAGGAGATCGCATCCATTTGCGACCGTCTGGCCGCCGAGATCACCGAGACCTACAAGGACAGCAACCGCCGCCTGGTCATGGTGGTCATCCTCAAGGGCTCCATGCCCTTTGCCGCCGAGCTGATGAAGCGCCTGTCCCTTCCTCTGGAGCTGGAGTTCATGAAGGTCTCCTCCTACGGAGCCGGCACCAAGTCCCTGGGTGAGATCAAGGTCCATGTGGACCTCAAGAGAGATGATCTGATGGATCTGGATCTTCTGGTAGTGGAGGACATCATCGACTCGGGTCGCACCCTTTTCCGCCTCACCGAGCTTTTGAAGAACCGCAACGCCCACAGCGTCCGTACCTGTACCCTTCTGGATAAGCCCTCTCGCCGAGAGGTGGACTTCGTACCCGATTTCTGCGGCCGCGTCATTCCCGACGAGTTCGTGGTAGGCTTCGGTCTGGACTACAACGAGATGTACCGCAACCTGCCCTTCGTAGGAGTCCTCAAGAGAGAGGTCTACGAGAAATAATCTCCCTTACAGGAAAAAACTTTCATACGAAATTGCAGGTAATTTCATAAAAAATTCATAGTCCTGTGCTATACTTAACCATGTGCCAATTCCGCACCACCCACGGGCGTGTGCGTAGCAGGCGGGTCTGCCAAGCCCGCTGATAGCCGAGTCCCCGCCCCTTGGAAGCGGGAGATATTCGGCGCACTCTCGGCAACGATTGGAGGATACAATGAAGAGAAGTTTCAAAACCATACTCGGCTACCTTCTGGCCATCGCCGTACTGATCGGCGCCATCGCCCTGTTCTACCGCAACACGGTGGGCCAGCAGGAGAAGGTCACCGAGGCCGACTTTATCGCCGCTCTCTCCAAGGGCGACGTGGCTACCTACACCTTAGACTACAGCAAGGGATACCTCGTTTACCAGCTCTTTGACCGTGACGGAGACGGAAACTTCGTGGACGTCAAGGGAAATTCCATCGTCCTGCCCACGCTCAAGGACGAGAACGGCGACAGTCTTCCCGGCACTGCCGACTACTCGGCGCTGAAGGACGTTGAGCTGAAGCTGACCGAGGCCCAGCAGATCAAGCTGGCAGACATCTCCGCCTCCCGTCTGACCTACATCGACGAGCTGGCCGTCCAGCAGTCGGCCGAGGGCTACGGTGTGGGTATTCTCAACAGCTACGACAACCGTCCCGCCAACACCCTGCCTTGGTGGGTGTCTCTTCTCCCTGCCATCGGTATCGTCATCGTCCTGATCGCCCTCTACTACTTCGCCATGAAGAAGATGATGAACGGCGGCGGCCCCGGCGGCACCAAGATGAGCGGCTTCGGCAAGGCCCACGTGAAGATGCCCGCCGACGAAAAGGGTCGCATCACCTTCCGTGACGTGGCCGGCGCAGACGAGGAAAAGGAAGAGCTGGTGGAGATCGTGGACTACCTCAAGGATCCCACCAAGTTCGCCCGACTGGGCGCGCGCATCCCCCACGGCGTTCTGCTCATGGGCCCTCCCGGTACGGGTAAGACCCTTCTGGCCAAGGCCGTAGCAGGCGAGGCTGGCGTTCCCTTCTTCTCCATTTCGGGCTCTGATTTCGTGGAGATGTACGTGGGCGTGGGCGCATCCCGTGTCCGCGACCTCTTCGACACCGCCCGTAAGGCAGGCTCTGCCATCATTTTCATTGACGAGATCGACGCAGTAGGCCGCCAGAGAGGCACAGGTCTGGGCGGCGGTCACGACGAGCGTGAGCAGACCCTGAACCAGCTGCTGGTAGAGATGGACGGCTTCGGCTCCCACGAGGGTATCGTGGTCATCGCCGCCACCAACCGTGCCGACGTGCTGGATCCTGCCCTGCTCCGTCCCGGTCGCTTCGACCGTCAGATCCAGGTCAACCGTCCTAACATCAAGGGTCGTGAGGACATCCTGAAGGTTCACGCCCGCAACAAGCCCCTTGAGCCCGGCGTGGATCTTTCCAAGGTCGCCCGCATCACCGTAGGCTTTACCGGCGCCGATCTGGCCAACCTCCTCAACGAGGCGGCTCTGCTCTCGGCTCGCCACGGTAAGAGCCTCATCGGTATGGAGGAGATCGAGGATGCCCTGAACAAGATCATCATGGGTCCCAAGAAGAAAACCAACGTCATGAGCGACGCCGAGAAAAAGAACACCGCCTACCACGAGGCAGGTCACGCCGTCGTGGGCTACCTGGTGGGCTGTGATCCCGTCCACATGATCACCATCGTTCCCACGGGTCGAGGCGCTTTGGGCTACACCAGCTTCCGTCCCGAGGCGGATCGCTACCAGATGTATAAGCAGGATTACAAGAACGAGATCGCCATGGGTCTGGGCGGACGGGCCGCCGAGGAGATCATCTTCGGGGACGTCACCAGCGGCGCATACTCGGATATCCAGCACGCCACCCAGACCGCCAAGCGCATGGTCACTCTGTTCGGTATGTCGGATAAGCTGGGTCCCCGCCGCTTCGGCACCGACCAGAACGAGGTGTTCCTGGGCCGTGACTTCTCCTCCAACGCCGACTACTCCGAGGCCGTGGCCGCGGTCATCGACGACGAGATCCACGCCATCATTGCCGAGGCTTACGACCGCGCCAAGTCTCTGCTGACCCAGAGCATGAGCAAGCTCCACTTCATTGCGGAGTACCTGCTGGCTCACGAGGACATGGACGGCGACCAGTTCAAGGCTGTTATGGAAAACGAATTCGTCACCGTTGAGATGATCGAGGAGATCGCCGCCGAGAAGGCCCGGGCTTCCCGTGAGGCCAACGAGGCAAGAAAGGCAGCCGAGGAAGAGCGTCTTGAGCAGGAAAAGAACGCCGAGACCCCCTCCGAGGACACTCCCCTCGAGGAGACTCCCTCCGAGATGGAGAACCCCTTCGACTACAGCCCCGAGAACAACAACGGAGAAAACCCCTTCGATTACAACCGCAAGGATGACTAAAAGCCCCCCCGCCGACCACCGTCGGCGGGGGGTTTTAAATTGGTGTTTATAGGGCAGGGGCTTCACCCCTGCACCCCACCAAAGAACTTTTTGAAAAAAGTTCTTTGGAATCTCAAAAACTTTCAAAAATGTTTATTGAATAATGTTTTTGAAAGTTCTTGGGATTCTTAAACCCTTCTTTCAAGAAGGGTTTAAGTGGGGGTCGAGGGGGCGATGCCCCCTTGATAAACCCCAATTTATTTACAAAAATCCGCCGCACGCCATAAGGCGGGCGGCGGCAGGAGGCCTTACCTATCCTCCAATGCGTAATCGCGGGAGCGGAAGAGAAGCGAGATGCACCAAGCCCCCGCCAGAGCGACCACGGTATAGATGATGCGGGCGGCCACGGTAGAGGCCCCGCCGCACACCCAGGAAACCAGATCGAATTGGAACAGACCAATGCTGCCCCAGTTGAGTGCGCCGATGATGGAAATGATCAGCGCAATGCGATCCATGATCATCATGTGAGTAACCTATCCTTTCCGAAGGGTACGGTGGGTACCGCCTCGATTTATTCACACGTAAGCGGATGACGCACACCCGCGCCCCACCTGCTTGGACGGGGCAATGTTTGGCCGAATGTGTTTTCGTCCAATCATAGTGTGGCGCACCGATTCGGCTTTTATGTGCCGCACCTCCGTATTATTTTTTATCTTCACAAAAAAATCCTCGCATCACAGAAAAAATCCGCTCTCCCCTCTTGCAAAATCCGTGAAAATATGCTATACTAAACTATCTGTGAGCATTTTTGCTCTGTTCACCCATTATTTGTTAAAAAATTTCATTTCACATACAGAGAAAGGAGACCAACTATGCATTGGTCAGAAGAGATCGCGCAAAGAGTGATCGCCAGAAACCCCGAGAAGGAGGAGTACGTTTGCGCCGCCGGTATCAGCCCCTCGGGCTCGGTGCATATCGGTAACTTCCGTGACATCGCCACCTCCCTGTTCGTCTGCAAGGCCATTGAGAAGCAGGGCAAGAAGGCTCGCCTGCTCTTCTCCTGGGACGACTTTGACCGTTGCCGCAAGATCCCTGCCAACGTGCAGGCCGTTGTGGGCGACGCTTACGACAAGTACATCGGTACTCCCTACGTGGACATGCCCGATCCTTGGGGCTGCCACGAGAACTACGCCGAGCATTTCAAGGCCGAGTTCACCGAATCCATGAAGAAGTTCGGCATTGAGATGGACTACCGCCATCAGGGTAGCATGTACCGCTCGGGCGCCTACACCGAGGCCATCATCGAGTCCCTCCGTAAGAGAGCCGAGATCTTTGAGATCCTGGACTCCTTCAAGACCAAGGACAAGTCCAAGAGTGAGGAGGAGCTGGCTGCCGAGTACGAGGCCGAAAAGGCAAAGTACTCCCCCGTATCCGTCTTCTGCCCCCGGTGCGGCACCGACTTCACCACCCTGGAGAACATCTCCGAGGATTGCACCGAGGCCGACTACACCTGCCGTTGCGGCTATCACGGTCACATCAACTTCAGAGAAAACTTCAACTGCAAGCTGGGCTGGAAGATCGACTGGCCCATGCGCTGGAGACACGAGGGAGTCGACTTTGAGCCCGGCGGAAAGGATCACGCCGCTCCCACAGGCTCCTACTCCAACGCCAAGGTGATCTCGAAGAATATCTTCGGCTACGAGCCTCCCCTGTTCCAGGGCTATGAGTTCATCGGCATCAAGGGTCTGGCGGGCAAGATGTCCTCCTCCTCAGGCCTGAACCTCACCCCCGACACCATGCTGAAGCTCTACGAGCCCGAGGTCATCCTGTGGCTCTACTCCAAGACCGAACCCACCAAGGCCTTTGATTTCTGCTTTGACGACGGCATCCTCCGCCAGTACTTCGAGTTCGACAAGATGTACGAGGACTACCGCGCAGGCCGCTCGGGCGAGCGTGACGCCGCCATCATGTACAACTGCGTCGTAAAGGGTCACGAGGTCAGCACCGTTCCTCAGGGTCTTTTGGTTCAGCTTGGCTCCATCGTGGACTTCAACGTCCCCATGCTGGAGACCGTCTTTGAGAAGATCGGCACTCCCTACACCGCCGAGCAGTTCATGGGTCGTCTTGACCGTGCCAAGTACTGGCTGGAGCAGTGCGCTCCCGAGCAGGTCAATCGCTTGCGAAAGACACGCAATTTCGAGGTCTACAACACCCTCACCGACGAGGAGAAGGCCGAGATCTCCCTGCTTCACGACTATCTGGCCAAGGGCGGCTACAATCTGGACGAGCTGAACGCCGAGCTGTACGCCATTCCCAAGCGGGTATTCGGCGAGGACAAGCCCGAGAAGGAGCTGAAGGGGCTCCAGGGTAACTTCTTCAAGACCGTCTACAAGCTCCTCATCGACAAGGAGCGCGGCCCCCGTCTGTACCTGTTCCTCTACGCCATTGATCCCACCCGCTACGTAGGTCTCTTGGACTTCTCCTTTGAGCAGACCGCCGAGGAGATCGCCGCTGACAAGGCCGTAGCCGACGCCGAGGCCGCCGCCAATACCCCCGTGGAGAAGGTCTACGGCGAGCCCGATCCTGTGGAGCCTGTTTCCACCGACATGGTCTCCATGGACGATTTCGGCAGAATGGACATCCGTGTGTGCAAGATCGTGAAGGTACAGGAGATCCGCAAGTCCCACTCCTGCTACAAGCTGACCCTAAACGACGGTATCGGCGAGCGTGTCATCGTGTCGAGCATCAAGCACGACTACACCGCCGAGGAGCTTCTGGGCAAGAAGATCATCGTTCTGGCCAACCTGGCTCCCACCCGTATCACGGGTGTGACCTCCAACGGTATGCTTCTGGCCGCCACCAACAACGCCTGCGGCTGTCAGGTCATCTTCGTGGACGAGAGAGTCCCCGAGGGTACAAGACTGCACTAATTTGAAAAGATCCCTCACCGTTTCGGCGAGGGATCTTTTCAAATTGGGATTTATAGGGCTGAAAGCCCTCGCGCCCCCGCAGGGGGCATATCGAGGCGCACAGCGGCATATCGAACCGCGTCAGCGGTATATCGAACACCCGAAGGGTGTATATCGACGAAAAAAGATGTCGATATGTCCC
>JAFXJW010000110.1 GCA_017532045.1 Clostridia bacterium
GCCCCATGGGGGTCTCCCTTCGGTAACGGGCATCGGATTTCTCCGATCATTCTTGCTTTTTTAAAGTTTTAGGAGTTCCAAGAACCCTTTTACAAAAGGTTTCTTGGCGGGGGTCAGGGGCAGAGCCCCTCGTTCTCCTCACCGAATGGGGCTGGGGCCCCATGGGGGTCTCCCCTCGGTTTCGGGCATCGGATTTCTCCGATCATTCTTGCTTTTTTAAAGTTTTAGGAGTTCCAAGAACCCTTTTACAAAAGGGTTCTTGGCGGGGGTCAGGGGCAGAGCCCCTCGCTCCCCATCCTTACTGATCGTCACTATCCAGACGAAGGACAGCCATGAAGGCCTCGGGAGAGACCTGCACCGAGCCAAGCTGGCGCATCTTCTTCTTACCTTCCTTCTGCTTCTCAAGGAGCTTCTTCTTACGGGTAATGTCACCGCCGTAGCACTTGGCCAGCACGTCCTTACGCATGGCCTTGACGGTCTCACGGGCGATGATCTTGGAGCCGATGGCGGCCTGGATCGGGACTTCGAAAAGCTGACGGGGGATATTGTCCTTCAGCTTTTCCGCCACCCTGCGGGCGCGGGCGTAGGCCTTCTCCTCATGAACGATGAAGGACAGGGCGTCCACCTGCTCGCCATTGAGGAGGAAGTCCAGCTTCACCAGCTTGGAGGGCTCGTAGCCCAGAAGCTCGTAATCCAAGGAAGCGTAGCCACGGGAGCGGGACTTCAAGGCGTCAAAGAAATCGTAGATGATCTCGTTCAGGGGGAGATGGTAATGCAGCTCTACACGGGTCTGATCCAGGTACTTCATATCAATGAACGTGCCTCGGCGATCCTGACAGAGATCCATCAGACCGCCCACGTACTCGGTGGGGGTGATGATGTTGGCCTTCACGATGGGCTCGCGAGCCTCTCGAATAAGGTCGTTGGTGGGATAGTTGGAGGGGTTGTCCACAATGGTCTCCTCCCCGTCGGTGAGGGTGACCTCGTACACAACGCTGGGGGCGGTGGTGATGAGATCCAGATTGAACTCCCGCTCCAGTCGCTCCTCGATGATCTCCATGTGGAGCAGACCCAAAAATCCGCAACGGAAGCCAAATCCCAGCGCCACCGAGGTCTCGGGCTCGAAGGACAGAGCGGCGTCGTTGAGGCGGAGCTTCTCCAGCGCCTCACGGAGATCGCCGTAGCGAGCGCCGTCAGCGGGATAGATACCCGCATAGACCATGGGGTGGGCTTCCTTAAAGCCGGGGCAGGGCTCTGCGGTGGGGGCTTCGTGATGGGTGACGGTGTCGCCCACCTGGGTATCGCTCACCGACTTGATGGAGGCGGTGAAATAGCCCACCTCGCCGGCACGGAGGCAGCCGGTGCTTTTCAGACCGAAGGGCTCCAGCGTACCCACGTCCACCACGTCGAAGGTGGTGCCGGTGCTCATAAGGCGGATCTTGTCCCCTGCCTTGAGGCAGCCGTCAAACACACGGATGTTGACCACCACGCCCAGGTAGCTGTCGTAGTAGGAGTCGAAGATCAGCGCCTTGAGGGGGGCGTCCTCGTCCCCCGTGGGGGCGGGGATGTCCCGGACGATGGCCTCCATAACGTCGGGGATGTTCAGACCCGTCTTGGCGGACACGGCAGGGCAGCCCTCGGCGGGAATGCCGATGATGTCCTCGATGTCCTCACGGCAGCGGTCGATCTGGGCCGAAGGGAGGTCGATCTTGTTGATGACGGGCACGATCTCCAGCCCCGCATCCACGGCCAGGTAGGCGTTGGCCAGAGTTTGCGCCTCGATGCCTTGGGTGGCGTCCACGATGAGGAGCGCGCCGTCGCAGGCGTTGAGGGACCGGGAGACCTCGTAGTTGAAGTCCACGTGACCGGGAGTGTCGATGAGGTTGAACTCGTAGATCTCCCCGTCGGGGGCGGCGTAGTTCAGCTTGACGGCGCGGGCCTTGATGGTAATGCCGCGCTCCTTCTCCAGATCCATGTTATCCAGCACCCGATTCTCCATCTCACGGGCAGTCAGAGTCTGGGTCTGCTCCAAGAGGCGATCGGCCAGGGTGGACTTGCCGTGGTCGATATGAGCAATGATGGAGAAATTGCGGATGTGCTTCATGCGGTTATTCTGTGCCATAGGTATCCTTTCATAGGCCGGGGCTCTGCCCCGGATCCGCCAGGGCGCTGCCCTGGACCCGCCTAAGAACCCTTTTGAAAAGGGGTTCTTAGGAATCTCCTAAAACTTTCAAATATAATCATATATACGCAGAGGACGTACAATGCTCCGATTATGATTATACAACATTTTCGGTGTTTCGTAAAGGGGTTTAGGGAAAATAATGGGCAGAAATTTTCAAGGAGACAACAACGAAAAAGCCGCCGAGCAATGTGTAATGTTCTTAGCGGAGAATTTGAAACAGGGGGCATGGGCATAGCCCAAAGCATTTGTAAAACAAATGCGAAACTAGCAATAATGCAGAGAACGCTCTATAGCCTCCCTCCGGGAGGGAGGGGGACCACGAAGTGGTGGAAGGAGCCTGCCGAGCTTTCAGTACCACCTAACTTCATTGTCACGCACTCTCCCTCAGTCGCCTTCGGCGCCAGCTCCCTCCCGGAGGGAGCCTTTCTCCGCCATTTCTTCTGCCTATATAAATAAAAGCTCCCACAAACCGTTTGATTGGTCTGTGGGAACTTTTTGTTGCTGCGTTTTCTCCGTTAAGAACAACAGAGA
>JAFXJW010000111.1 GCA_017532045.1 Clostridia bacterium
ATGGTTGGCGGCGCTCCCATCACTCAGGAGTTCGCTGATTCCATCGGCGCTGACGCTTACACCGCTGACGCTGCTTCCGCCGCCATGAAGGCTGCTGAGCTGCTGGCCTAAGTTTTAGGCCAACGGGTCGCTCAACCCGCACCGCAATAAAATACCATCCGTTTCCGTGGTCTGGGCGGGGTCTCACGACACCGCACAGACTGAACAAGACAATCGGGTGCGAATCCCGAACGGCACCGCCGCTGTGTGTATCGAGGTGTTCCCTCCGCGAAAGCGAGCCACTGGAGTCCTCTCCGGGAAGGCAGGGAAAACCGCGGGCGTCATAAGCGCCCACAGGTACGAGTCAGAAGACCTACGGATCACGGAGCTGTCTGCCCTACGCGTGTGAATGGGACGGCGGCACCTACACCGTACAAACAAAAAAGCAGTGCCGCAGAACTTTTGTTCTGCGGCACTGTTTTTTTATTGATCGATTTCATTATTTCACTTCGATCTGACGGCCGGACTCGTTGACAGCCTCCATATACATACCGAAGGTCTCCTGACGGATGGGGATGATGAAGGGCAGGTAGCGGCCCTTGTTCACATACTTGTCCATGGCCTCGCGGACGATACGCTTGGTATCCTCGGGAGTGGCAAGGATCTCCATGGTCTGGCTGTCCACGCCGCCCATAACGGTGATCTTGTCGCCATACTGCTCCATGATACCGTCGATGTCGTTCTTCACCATCATGGGGTTGATGCAGTCCACACCGATCTCCACCAGATCGGGGATGATCTGGGTGATGTAGCCGCAGGAGTGGTGCATGTAGATCATGCCCAGCTCATGGATCTTATCGGCATAGCGCTTCTCCAGAGGCTTGATGAACTCACGCCAGATCTCGGGGGAGAAGAACATATTGTCGTTGGTGCCCCAGTCATCATGCATATGGATCACATCGGGCTTGAGAACCTTGTGTGCCAGTTCGATGCACTTTAGCTTATACTCGCACATGGCGTTGAGGAACTCCTTGGTAGCCTCGGGCTCCTCATAGAAGGCACACAGAGCGTTTTCGAAACCGATCATCTGGTTCATACGCTCGAAAGCGCCGGAGAGCATCAGGCAGGAAACCACATGCTCCTTACGGTCAACGGCCATACCCTTCATCATGCCCTTGAAGATCATACGCAGCACAAATTTGCTGAATTTGGGGAACTTGACCTTTTCCTTCCACTCGGTAATATTCTCAAACAGACGGAAGTCCTTGGCTACCGTGTTGCCGTCCACGGCGGGATTGGGGCCCTGATTGGTCCACATGATACCCCAGGCATCGGGGCCGGTGCCGTAGGGGTCAAAATTCTTCAGATCGATAAAGCGCTCGCCGGGATAGACGATCTCTTTCACCACAGAATAGAACTCGGGGATAAAGTCGGCCTTTTCGCCCTTCATTCTGGCAAGTATTGCCTGTTTTGCAGTCTGCATAACGAATCCTCCCTGTAAAGTTAATAAGCAGTTTTCTTTGTGCTTTCTTACCGAAAACAATATAAGGCGTATTTTTCCGTAATTTCCCTTGCATATTGCTTTTACACCTTCTATAATAACATATATCACGAACTTTCCCCTTTGTCTACGGACAGGGGGACAGAATCCCCTCTTTCATTTTTGTGCTATTATCACAACAGGAGGAACACCGCCATGACATGGGATGTTGTCTGCCATGTACTACAACCCTTCAAGCCGAAGGACATCGTCAAAACCAACTTCGAGCAGGCCGACATCCTGCTTTTAATGGACGGCACTGCCGCCGACCGCCCCAACACCATCTATGTGACGGCAAGCGCCACTCTCCCCCGCCCCTTCCACCACGCGCTGGTGGTGTCGCTGGGAGATACGCCCACAGAGGCCGATAACCGCATCGTACTGGAACAGGGGGACTTGGCGCAGGTCTTTAACGCCCTCGCCTCTGCCAAAAGCTGGCTGGACACCCTCTCCACCACCCTCGCCCTCTGCGACAACGACCAAGAGCTCCTTGACCGCACCAGTCTCCATATGGGCGTGCCTATGTTCTACTTGGACGAGAGCTACCGCATCCTCGCCATGACCAAGAGTCTCGACTTCCGCGGCGACGAGGAGTGGGTGCACATGAAGGAAAAGGGCTACCTCTCCCCGAAAAACGCACAGAAGATGAAGGACTCGGGCGACCTGGACAAGCTGGCCCTCGCCCGCAAGCCTATGGTCTACCACTCGGATATCTACCCCTTCCCCTCTATCACCAGCAACGTGTGGCAGGGCGGGCGGTTCGTCAGCCGCTTGACGGTGCTGTGCGTAGACGGCAACACCTCCC
>JAFXJW010000112.1 GCA_017532045.1 Clostridia bacterium
ACTGCCTTGACCTTGCGAATGTTGGGCTTCCAGGTGCGATTGGTTTTACGGTTAGAGTGGGAAACATTCTGACCGAAAACGACACCCTTTCCGCAGACACTACATTTTGCCATGACTTGACACCTCCTTACTGTGGTTTCGGGCCTGTCAGGTTATGACACGCCTACAAACATAAGACAACAGTCTGTATTATACCATAAATTTTTTGAAATTGCAAGAGCTTTTCCAAAAAAAGTTTGGAAAAATCGCAATAATTTTTGGGGTTTGGACTGTGCAACTTACCGAAATTTTGCCCGTAAGCATTACTTGCGGTTTTTCTTTTCCAGCTTTCTCTGCTCCCGCAGCTCCTGTCTTGTGGGGCGGTCGGATTCGGGGAACTCGGGGATGCCCATTTTGGTTATGTGGAAATCCTTAGCGCCGGCGATGTAGCCCAGAGTGGATGCCAGCAGAGCGGGGACGGTAATGAGGAAGTAGGACCACCAGATGCCGTTGAGGGTCACGCCGCCCACGGACACCGTGGCGAGGACACCCTGATACATGCCCTGAATGAGCAGGGCGATGATGCGGGCGATGGATTCCATCCCGTCAACGCCGGCGAGCTGACCCACCGTGATGAGGATCGCCAGAATGAGGTTGAGGGAGTTGGCGATGAGGGACAGGAGAAGACCCATCAGAGGGCGGAAGGGAATCTTTCCGTACTGGATGCTCAGGCGGTCGGCGGAGCCCGTGCGGTGAGCCGTACCGTAGGTCAGGATCAGATAGAAGAGGATCGAGCCGATGCTGCTCCAGAGCAGGAGAGGATCGCTCTCGGCCTTACCCGCCGTCATGGCTAAGGCGAAGCCGAACATGGAGATGGCGATCTGGTTCAGAGCCAGACGCACGCTCTCGTAGGAATATCGTTCAAAGAATGCTTTCATAACTTCACACTCCTTATCATACGTTGCCCCCTATTATACAAAATAAATGTTTCGGCTTTGCCACGGAATTGTTACCAAATAGCGATAAGTTGTGACAAAATCGTGATTATGGGCAAAGTTTACAGTTTGTCCACTTTTCTCTACGTAGAATTTAGTATAATATGGGTGTCCTACAAAGGCAAAAGGCAGGGGCGTACATCTTGGCTTTTTGCCGATGCAAGAAAGGAGGTGATTGGGTGCGTCACGAGATTAGCACGAGCGAGTTTTCTCCCGTTGTGCGGGAGTTTGCCAGCTATAAGACGGTGATTCAAGGCTGCTCCCAGCGCACGGTGGAGCAGTATCTCATCGACCTGCGCACCTTTTTTCGTTATCTGATCTGCGAGGGGGACGCCAAGATCCTCCACGATCCCGAAAAATTCATGGCCGTGACGGTGGAGACGGTGGATCTGGATTTTCTGCGGCAGATCACCACCGATCAAATCTACGATTTTCTCCTCTATGTCGACTCCGAGCGGGAGAACCAGACCGCCGCCAAGGCGAGAAAGCTGGCGGCTATCCGATCACTTTTTAAGTTTTTGGTCAATCAGCGGGGCTACCTCACAGACAATCCCGCCGCCAATATCGACTCCCCGAAGAAAAAGAAGGCGCTGCCCAAGTTTCTGTCCTTGGACGAGGCCCGTGCCCTGCTCTCGGCGGTGCTGAATGATACCGACTCCCCCAACCGTGAGCGGGACTACTGTATCATCACCCTGTTCCTCAATTGCGGTATGCGAGTGGCCGAGCTGGTGGGCATCAACCTGCAGGATATTGACTCCTCCTTCCGTTCTCTCAGGGTGCTGGGAAAGGGAAACAAGGAGCGTATTGTTTACCTCAATGAGGCCTGCCGAGAGGCTCTGTACGCGTATTTGGCCATCCGCAAGGGGGAAAAATATGAAGGCTGTACTGACCGCGCCCTGTTTTTGTCCAACCGTATGGCACGGCTCTCCATCCAAGGGGTGCAGGTCACGGTGCAGAAGTACCTGAAGATGGCGGGACTCCAGTCCAAGCACTACTCGGTGCATAAGCTTCGCCATACCGCCGCTACCTTGATGTATCAATCGGGGCAAGTGGATATCCGTGTGTTGAAGGATATTTTGGGGCACGAGCAGCTGAACACCACCCAGATCTATACCCACGTCAGCAACCGCAGTATGGAGGATGCCATGCGGCATAATCCCCTGTCGGGGGAGGCCGAGGAGGCGCTCTCCGACGGGAAGACCTCCGCCACCTCTAAGGAGACCCTTCCCGCGGAGGTCGTCGACGCTCCCATCCCCTTTGAGGAAGGGAAGTTATGATCATCCCCTACACGAAAAATCTCCCCCGCTCAGCCGAGTGGAGGAGATTTTTCGTAACTTGGGATTGTCGGGCCGAAGGCCCTATCGCCCCCGAAGGGGGCATATCGAGGCGCGCCAGCGGTATATCGAACCGCTTCGGCGGTATATCGAACACCCGAAGGGTGTATATCGACAAAAAACATGGGTTGTCGATATGTCCCTGCGGGACTCGATATGTGCCTTGCGGCACTCGATATATTCCTACGGAATTCGATATGCGCCCTGCGGGTGCGAGGTCGGGCTACGCCCGACAAACCCCAATTTGAACTTATTTTTTCTTGTGTGGCTTTCTTGCGGTAGGCTTTCTGCTCTCCTTGGCCACCGAGAAGCCAAACTTGCCAATGACCTCGCCCAAGGCAAAATACTCTCCGTGGGCGAAGGCGGTCAGCCCGGCACGGTCAAGGCAGAGCTTACTCTCCTTGTTGAGGAGGGCTTCCTCCACGTCAATGCCTACCACCTCGGCCAAAAACAGGTCGTGGGTGCCTTGTGGGATGACCTCCAGCACCCTGCACTCCAGAGCGAGGGGGCATTCTGCAATGACGGGACAGGCAACCTGCTGAGCGGGCTCCTTGTGAAGGCCTGTCTTGGCAAACTTGTCCACCTTTGCGCCCGTATAGATGCCACAGTAGTCGCACTCCCGCACCAGAGAGGTGGGGGTCAGATTGATGACGAACTCACCTCGCTCCTTGATGATGCCGTAGGAGTGGCGAGTGGGACGAATGGATATGGATACACGGGGCGGATGGGTGTTGATGATGCCCGCCCAGGCGACGGTAATGATGTTGGATCGCTCCATATCCCCGCAGGTTACCATGACGGGGGGGACGGGACCTAGGAGGGTAGAGCCTTTCCAGTGAATTTTAGGCATGGGAGGGACTCCTTTCGTTTTTTTTGGTGTGAGGCGGATGAGAAAAACGGCGCCCCGAGCGGGAACGCCGTATTCTTGAAATTTACTTCTGAGCGTCGAGGTATTCCACCACGTCGCCAACGGTTACGAACTTGTGGATGTCGTCGTCGTCAATGGTGAGGTCGAATTTCTCCTCGCAGAGCATGACCAGGTTGGCCAGCTCAATGGAGTTCAGTCCGAGATCGGATGCCAGCTCGGCGTCAGGGGTGACGGTGTTGGGATCGATCTGGAGCTCCTCGGCCAGAAGCTTCTTCAGGGTCTCTAACATAGGTGTACACTCCGTTTCTCCGCGATGCGGTGTGATTAGGATATGCGGACATACCCTGCCTTTATAACAATGATACCATTATACCTCATGAAAGTTGATTTGTCAAGGGTATTTTCGCCAAAATTCCAAGAATTTGGTCGAAACTCCTTGAGGGGATTCGGAGAGGGCAACCACAAGACAGAATTTACATTTTTTCGCCAAAACTACTTGACCCAAGTGGGTTTTTTTGGTATAATACAACTATATGTATGGGTTATTTCCAGCTGCCTTCCTTAGCGTAGAGGAGATCCTTCTTGCGCCCAAGGACGGGCAAAAGGCAATAACTCGTGACTTCATCCCATCATAGCATGCCTGCCCAATCACTTGCGGCGGGTCTCTGACCCACCGTTACGGAGGTAATCCATGAACCAAGTAAGCAACCATACCAAGCTGAGACGGCTTCAAGCTCGTATTCTGTCCCGTAAGGGTCTTGTTTGTTGCGGAGACGAGTTCACCGCCGCACTTCATAACAGCGGGAGAGCTGTATTCGTGGGCGCGAACCGTTACGGACAGGGGGATATCATTGCTTGCGAGGGCGTGTCCACTCTTGCCGCTGCATCAAGCTGCGCCGTCGCTCTCCGAGGGGATGGAACACTTTGCCTTCCTGCCTCTGCCGACCCCCATTTGGGAGATCTGTCTCACGTGCGATCCGTTTCCTGTAGCGATACTCATATCGCCGCACTGCTGGGTAATGGCCGTGTGGTGGTAGGCTCTTGCGGAACAGGCCGTAAGGCCGCCGCCGCAGATACCTCCGAGTGGCCGGATCTGGAGGATGTGGTATGCGGAAAAAGCTTTACGGCGGGATTGACCTCGGAGGGACATGTCCTTGTGGCGGGCGGAACACCCTATTTCCGCCGTGCTGTCAGTCGTTGGAGCGGCGTAGCCGGACTTTTTGCCGATCTTGAGGGAGAGCATCTCTACGCCGTTACGGGGGAGGGGCGTCTCCTCTCTACGGCTCGCCTTTCCCGTGCCGTCCGTTCCTGGCGCAATCTGGTTTACGTGGCCGCATCGGGCAGACGCATCATGGGCGTGACCGCAACGGGATATTTGCGATCCACTTGTCCAATACCCTTTGTGTCGGATGAAAAGGCTCTTTTTGTGGCCTGCGCCGTGTCGGCCCGTCATGCCGTTGCTCTGACCCGTGACGGCCGCGTTCTTGCGACGGGAGAGGGCGAGCTTGGACAGTGCGATACCAAGCGGTTCGGCGTCCTCTTCGAGAGCTTCGACGAATTTCTTTCGGATCGTAATGCGGCTATGCAGCGTATGATCGCTGATGAAAAAACCTATCAGATACGCTTGGTGGAGGCGTCTCGCTACGGGAAGCGCATGGTTTGCGGACACCGTATATCTGCCTGTATCGCCGCCGACGGCCGTGTGTTGGCCTCCCCGGGACTGAGTAAGGCCAGACAATGGTCCTCCGTCCGTGCCTTGGCCTGCGGGAATGCCCACTTGGTAGCGCTGCGGGAGGGAGGCCTCGTCTACGCCGACGGAAACGATACCGACGGCTGTACCGACGTTTCGGAGTGGAGTAGGATCAAGTGCGTGTCTGCGGGAAAATACCATACTCTTGGTGTTACCGAGGATGGCCGAGTGTTGTTCTGCGGGCGTAACGATCGAGGACAGGGCAACGTTTCGGATTGGAATGGGATTCGCCGTGTGTACGCCGCTGATGCGTATACCGTAGGCCTTGGCTACGACGGGACTCTGCGTATTGCGGGTCAGCCTCCCTTTGACCCAGGCATCATTGATGAATATTGGAAAGACCCCACCGACGTGGTGGTGACCGACACCCATATGGCCGCCCTGTTCGCCGACGGAAGCGTGTTGTCTACGGTTACCGTGCCCGCCGAGGAACGGCTTGCTGTGGGTGAGATATGCGATACCCACGGCTTCCGCGGTATCCGTACCGTTGCGGCGGGACATGGCTTTACCGTAGGCCTCAGCTACGGCGGAAGGGTCGTAGCGGCGGGAGATAATACCTCCGTGATCAAGGCCGTGAGGGAGTGGAGCGACGTGGTGGCTGTCTCTTGTGGGTGGGACTACGTGATTGGCTTGACGTCCGAGGGGCGTGTTCTGTCGGCGGGAGCTTTGCGGGTGGAGCGGAAGGTTACGGATCTGTTCCAGACCCTACAGTCTACGGACGGATACACCCGTGAGATGCCGGATACCCATGGTTGGAGAGACGTTCTGGCCATACAGGCGGGGCCTGACCACGCCTTGGCCATGACCCGTGAGGGAACCATTCTGGCCACGGGACTGGATAGCGACGGTCAATGCGCCTCTACCGCCCATTTCACCTTGTTCCGAGATAGCCGCCAGCTCTACGGCTACGGTAAATACCGCAAGCTCTCCGAGCGTGGCGTGACGGCGGAACCTGAGACATCTCCGCAGGCTCGGACCTCTGTGGATGACACCATCATGCCCTTTGCGCGCATATCGGCGCATCTTCGTGCCGATACGCAAGAGCTTCTTTCCTGCCTGTCGGGAGATGACCGTTATTTGACGGTCTGTACCTCTGATGGGGACGCCACCCGTGAGATTACGTATTGTTACGAAACCGCCGAGAGGACGGCGGCTACTCTTGATTACCTTGCGTCTCGCATGTCGGTTGACCACGAAGCACCCGCCGCCCTCCCCGATGGGTGGAAGCATGCGGTGTCCGTTCTTTCCTCGGGGGCGCACACCGTCGCCCTGTTTGAGGACGGTCACGTGGAGGCGATGGGTCAAAATGAAAGAGGAGAATGCCGCACCGAGGACTGGTATCACGTGATCCAGATTGCCGTCATGTCCGAGCTGACGCTGGGTCTGCGGGCAGACGGACGGGTGCTGGCCGCGGGTCGACATCACGCCGTTCTGAATACCTTGGACACCGTTCGTGCCATTGCCTGCTTCGGAACCTGCCGTCAGGTCTTCGTCATGGCCGACGGAAGTGTCCGTATCCACATTCGTGGAAGTGAGTTTTTACCCGAGTCCCTCGGGGATATTCGTGTGTTTACTCCCTCGGTGGAGAACTCTGTCCTCCGTCGCTATACGCCAGATTCGCACCCTGTGGATACGGCACGCTCCGCCTTGGGCAGCTTTGCGCTGGGTATGGTGCATAGTCTGACGCTGGACGGCGACGGGGCCGTGACGGCAACGGGCGTGGACGATTGCGGTCAATGCGGGGTCGCATCCTATGGGGAAGCCCTCCAGGTGGCCGCAGGACCTTACCATTCCGCCGCTATTCTGGCCGACGGAAGCATTGTGATCACGGGAAGGGGCTCGGACGGACGGTGTGATCACCGTACACTCAACCGTGAGCGGGACACCGTGGGCGCATCCACCGAGGATTCCATTCACGGTGCGTCTGCCCAGACAGGCTCTCGCTCCGTGCTGCAGTCTCACACCTGGTTGCAGGTAGCCTGCGGCCATGAGCATACGGTAGCCCTCCGCTCGGATGGAAGGGTGTTCGCCGTGGGGGCTAATCCCGACGGGCGATGCAATACCCGCAAGTGGCGAGACGTTCAGTACGTGGCCTGCGGCGTGCGGCATACCGTCGCCCTCCGTGCCGACGGTACCTGCGTGGCCACGGGTGACAACCGCTACGGACAGTGCGATCTGTCGCTGTGGAAGAACATCGTGCTGGTTGCGGCGGGAGAGTTCCATACCGTGGGCCTCCGTGCTGACGGACGGCTGGAGGTGGCGGGAGATAACCGCAAGGGTCAATGTCACGTGGGGGATCTACGGGACGTGATCTCGGTGGCCTGCCTGCCCGAGGCGACCTTGTGTGTGCGCGCTGATGGCCGTGTGGTCATGCGGGGCGGCGACGGGGAGCTGGACAAGGCGGTGGAGGCGCTCCGCGAGGTGGTGGCTATCCACACCTGCGAGCATCAGGTGGCGGCCTTGACGGTTGACCGTCGGGTGATTCGGTTGCCCTGATGCAGGCCTCCTAACTTACAGGCTTCCAACAATACATAAAGTAAAGAAAGGGATATCCCTATGAAGCAATACGTTCTGGCCTTGGACGAGGGAACCACCTCCGCCCGCGCCATCCTCTTTGACAGACGTGGCCGTATTGTGGCCATGGCTCGTCATGAGATCCCCCAGATCTACCCCCGTGCGGGGTGGGTGGAGCAGGATCCCATGGCCATTTACGCCGCCCAGTATGCCTCCATGACCGAGTGCCTGGCAGGGAGCGGCATTGACCCCGACGAGATTGCCGCCATCGGTCTGACCAACCAGCGAGAGACCGTGGTGGTCTGGGACAGGCACACGGGCAAGCCCGTTTATAATGCGATCGTATGGCAATGCCGCCGCACAGCCGAGCTTTGCGCTGAGCTGGAGAAGGGTGGCTACGGAGAGCTGATCCGAGAGCGGACGGGTATGCGGATCGACCCCTACTTCAGCGGCACGAAGATCAAGTGGATACTGGATAACGTGGAAGGAGCAAGGGAGCGAGCGGAGGCAGGAGAGCTGCTATTCGGTACGGTGGATACCTGGATCACCTGGAAGCTGACCGAGGGGCGGGTCTTCGTCACCGACGTGACCAACGCCTCCCGTACCATGCTCATGAATCTCCACACGGGAGATTGGGACGATGCTATGCTCTCCCTGTTGGATATTCCTCGCCGTATGCTCCCCGCCATCAAGTCCTCCTCCGAGGTCTACGGGGAGGTGTCGGTTATGGGCGCAGATCTGCCTCTTTCGGGTATTGCGGGAGACCAGCAGGCCGCCCTCTTTGGACAGGGATGCTTTTCCCGCGGCGAGGCCAAGAACACCTACGGAACAGGCTGCTTCCTTTTAACCCACACGGGAGACTCTCCCGTCATGAGCGTGAGCGATCTGCTTACCACCGTAGCCGCCACCCGTAAGGGTGAGGCTATGCAGTATGCGCTGGAGGGAAGTGTGTTCGTGGGCGGCGCGGTGGTTCAATGGCTTCGGGACGAGGTGAAGCTCATCAATGATTCCTGCGACAGTGAATATTTCGCCTCCAAGGTCTCGGACAATGGTGGCGTGTACGTCGTCCCCGCCTTTACGGGTCTGGGCGCGCCCTACTGGGATATGAGCGCCCAGGGCAGTATCCTGGGACTTACCCGAGGAACGGGACGGGATCACATCATCCGCGCCGCCTTGGAGTCCATCGTCTATCAGACCGAGGACGTACTGGCCGCCATGCAGGAGGATATGAAGACCAATGCCGGGGTTGATGCCCTTGGCGCGGAAGGCATCACCTCCCTGAAGGTGGACGGCGGCGCTTCGGATAACCGTCTGCTCATGCAGTTCCAAAGCGATATTTCGGGAATCCCCGTGACCCGCCCCTCTACCGCCGAGGCTACGGCGTGGGGCGCCGCCGCTCTGGCCGCCTTGGCAGTGGGATTCTTTGAAACCCCCGCCGATACTCTTGTGACCCGAGAGGGAGGCTTCATTTATACCCCCGATATGGATGACGTCAAGAGAAAAGCCCTGCTGGACGGCTGGCACAGAGCCGTCAAAGCCTGTCGGGAATTTTAAAAGGAGATTATTATGGAGATATTGAAATTTTCGGTTCCGTCCTCCGATGGCGTACATGATCTGGTAGGGAAGGTATATCTTCCCGACGGGAAGCCCAAAGGCGTGGTCCATGTCCTCCACGGCATGACCGAGCATATCGCCCGCTACGACGGTTTCATGAAGGAGCTGGCCGAGGCGGGGTATCTCGCCTGCGGTTACGATCATCTGGGTCACGGAAATACCGCCGCTGACCCCTCCGAGCTGGGCTTTGTAGCCGAGAAGAACGGGTGGAAGCTGTGGGTGGCCGACGTGAAGGTCTTTTCGGATGCCGTCCGTACCGCCTACGGAGCAGATCTCCCCTATATCCTTATGGGACACAGCATGGGCTCCTTTATTGCCCGCTTGGCTTCTGCGTCCTGCGTTCACCCCGATGCCCTCATTCTCATGGGCACGGGCGGTCCCAACCCCATAGCGGGTGTGGGTCTGGCTTTGATCCGGATTGTGAAGGCCTTCAAGGGAAGCCGCCATATCTCTCCGCTTCTCTATACGGTGGCCTTCGGAGGCTACAACAAGCGGTTTACCGATGGGGACGACCCCCGCGCGTGGCTCACCAAGGATGCCGCCGCGCGGGATAAGTACGCGGCAGACCCCTTCTGCACCTTTAGGTTCACCGTCTCCGCCATGGGGGATCTGGTGACCCTCACCAAAAACGCCAACCGCGGGGCGTGGTTCAAATCCCTTCCCAAGAATCTGCCCATTCTGCTGGTCTCGGGGCGTGACGACCCCGTGGGAGACTTTGGCAAGGGTGTGGAGACCGTATCCAGCCGCCTGCAAAAGACGGGACATACCGTCACCTGCCGCCTCTACGACGGCTATCGCCACGAGATCCTCAATGACGCCAGCCACCCCACCGTGGTGGAGGATATTTTGGACTTTTTGGGAGCCGTCGCCGTTTCTTGATAAGACCCCAACAAAAAAGGAGAGGCTATAGAGTGTTACTCCAAAGGACAGTTTTAAGAGCACTCGACTACCGACAGAAAAAAGCAAGAAAACACATTGTTTGTTACTGATGATACTGTACGATGAAAAAATATATTGACAGAAACGGCAAAATGTGATATAATTGCGAAGATGAATAATCATAAATGGAACCAGCTGACTGCAGAGGACATTGGTTCCTTTATGCTTTTTAGAGGAAAAACTTATGGTTAGGAAAAAGAAATTTACGCTTTCGACCACGCAGATCATATTGCTCAGCTTTCTCGTGACCATACTCGTGGGAAGCGGACTTTTGGCATTACCGATAAGCTCT
>JAFXJW010000113.1 GCA_017532045.1 Clostridia bacterium
TGAAAAAAGGCAAATAAAACACCGCTTCAGCGGTCGTCCGTAGAAGCGGTGCGGTTGGCAGACTTTCAAGCACGATAGTGCTGCCGGTAATAGGCCCTTATAGGGCCAGTGCAGGCCACCAGCTAAGCTGGTGGTCCTGACTTTGGGACGATATAAGCGTTTTGCGCTTTTGCACATCTGGTGAAATTTTGGGTGAATCCTTTGAATGAAATTGGAGAATATACATGAAAAATTGTAAAAAGCACTTGCATTTTGGGGTGCTTTATGCTATAATATATCTGTATATATATTTTACGTGGTAAGCGTGTCGGGACTGTGCCTTCGACGCTCTCCTCACGTGATCTATAGCTTTTTTCGAACAGGAGGTTACGAAATGGCCGCAACGAATAAGCCTAAGAAATCCCCCGCCAAGGGTACGGGAGGAAGCGCCAAAAAGCCCTCGCCCGCCAAGGGAAGAGGGACTGTGACAGCCACCTCGGCATCCAAGGCTCCCAATAAGCCCAAGGGGAAGTCCGCCTCCGGATCAGCCGCCCAAAAGTCTGTCAATTCCAAGGAAAAGGAGAAGAAGGCGGCAAAGCTTAAGCGCAGACGCGACTTCTCCGAGCAGTTCCTGCCCTACATATTCGGAGGCCTTGCCCTTATTTTTGCGGTGTTCCTTGTGCTGAACCTGCTGGAGGGCGCAGACGCCCCCTCCACTCATCCCGCCGGATTTGTCGGGTACTACTTCTGCCAGGTCTTTTACGGATGCTTCGGCTGGGCCGCCTGCCTCATCCCCTTGATCTTTGTGAACCTCGCTGTTTTTTGGCGTCGTTACTGCAAGGAGAATCTGGTGACCTTGAAGGTGATCCTCGCATCCCTTCTCATGATCCTGATCTCCGCCTTTATTCACGTAGCTGTTTGCGCTCGGGATTCCGCTATGGCGCAGAACATCTCCATCCCGGAGCTGTACCGCACGGGCACCGAGTTTAAGAGCGGTGGCGTGGTTGGCGGTCTTGCGGGCTGGGGTCTCTACGCGGGCCTGAAGCTCCCCGGCAGCATCGCTCTGGCGGTGGTGAGCCTTCCCCTGCTGATCATGCTGTTCGTGGGTGTAACACCCGATTACGTTTTCGGTAAGATCAAGAAGTCTGTTAAGGAACATAAGAAGAAGGCCGCCGAGAGAGTCTCTCAAGACGGGGAGGAGGACTACGACGAGGATGAGACCCGTGAGGAAGAGGGATTCTACGAGCTTGATGACGATTGCGCCGTAGCCCCCGTCGGAGGTCGTCGAAGCAAGCGAGAGAAGGCCGATGCCAAGCGCCGCAGAGGCGAGCAGCTTGACAGCGACACGGCTGATGGCGAGGAGGACGATTCCTCAGACGATTCCTCAGATCCCGATCCCCCCGCCTCCTCCGCCCGTCGATCCGCCCGTCGCACCGCGCTGGTGGATACCGATACGGGAGAGGTTATTGAATCCAACTACGAGGATCGTCGCAAGGGCGCATCCAGGAAGACCTCTGCCTCTGACGAGGAAATTTCCAAGCTGCCTTTTTTTGAGTCGTCTGCCCCTGATGAGGGAAGGAATGGGACGACAGATAGAGCCAAGCGCTACGATGGCGCTGAGGTGGATTGGGATCCGCCTGCTGCCGACGATGATTTCGTGGCTATGAAAATGTCCGGTAGAGCCGCTCGCACCGCCGCGGCGGCATCCAACGGTTTGGTGGATGACCGAGAGGCGGGGGATTACGATTCCTCCCTCGACACCATGGTCACCGATCTGGACGAGGAGGCCGATTCCCTGTTTATTGACGGGGAGGAGGAGATGACCCTTGCCGCTTCCGAGGATGCTCCCTCGGGAGGGAACTACTCGGTGGTCTATTCCGCAGAACCCAGAGCCAGAGAGGGCGTGACGGTTACTATCAACAGACAGGAATTTGATGCCGTTGCCGAATCCGGCCTTTCGGAGGAGGAGCTGGTACTGTCCACCGCCCATACCGCTGTTGAGAGGCCTGCCGAGCCCGTTTGGGAGTATCAGTTCCCCTCGGTGGAGATGCTCACTCGGGGTAGCTCCCGCTACGAGGCAAACGACGATGAGATCGCCGAGAATACCCGCCTGCTTCGTGAGGTCTTGGAAAGCTTCCACATCCGTGTCAAAGAGATATCCTGTTCCTGTGGCCCTACCATCACCCGCTTTGAGGTCAAGCCCGACACGGGCGTTCGTGTCCGCTCCATTGCCAATCTGGTGGACGACATCGCCATGAATCTGGCCAAGGCAGGCGTGCGCATCGAGGCTCCCATTCCCGGTAAGGCCGCCGTGGGTATCGAGGTGCCCAACGCAGAGCCCGCCACCGTGTTCTTCCGCAACATTCTGGAGACCCCCGAGTTCCGTAACCATAAGAGCCGTATCGCCGCCTGTCTGGGTGCAGACGTATCGGGTCGTCCCGTGATTCTGGACATCAACAAAATGCCCCACCTGCTCATCGCAGGCGCTACGGGTATGGGTAAGTCGGTTTGTATCAACTCCATCGTCATGAGTATCCTCTACAAGGCCAAGCCCGACGAGGTCAAGCTCATTCTGATCGATCCCAAGAAGGTAGAGTTCGCCATGTACCGTGAGCTGCCTCACCTGCTCTGTCCCATCGTCAGCGACCCCAAGCAGGCCGCAGGTACTCTCTACTGCGCCGTCAATGAGATGGAGCGCCGCTTCGGCCTCATCGAAGAGGTGGGCGTCCGTAATCTGGCGGGATATAATGAGGTCACCGCCGATGATCCCGAGCGTCCCGCTCTTCCCCAGATCGTCATCATCATCGACGAGCTGGCAGACCTTATGATGACAGCTCCCGCCGACGTGGAGACCGCCATCTGCCGTCTGGCTCAGAAGGCCCGTGCCGCCGGTATTCACCTGGTTATCGGTACCCAGCGTCCCTCGGTGGACGTTATCACCGGTCTGATCAAGGCCAACATTCCTTCCCGTATCGCCTTCACCGTGGCGTCTGCGGTGGATTCCCGTACCATCATTGATACCGTGGGCGCAGATAAGCTCATCGGCCGCGGCGATATGCTCTACGCCCCTGTGGGTATCAATAAGCCTATGCGCTGTCAGGGTACCTTCGTCAGTGAATCCGAGGTGGAGCGTGTGGTTACTTTCATTAAGGAAAACAACAAGCCCGTGGTCTACGACGAGGAGTTCATTAAGAATATCGCCGTGGAGGCCGCCCGTTGCGGTGTCAACAAGAAGAAGGGCGAGCAGGTCTCCATCGACGACTTCGACGGTCTCGGTGGCGGACAGAATCTCTGGGGCGAGGAGCCCAAGTTCTGGGAGGCCTTGGAGGTCGTTGTGTCCAAGGAGAAGTTCGGTACCTCCGCACTCCAGCGCGCATTGCATCTGGGCTACGGTAAGGCCGCCTCCATCATTGACCGTATGGAGGAGTACGGCTTCGTGGGTCCCGATCCCGGTAACAAGACGGGCCGTGACGTGCGCATTACCCGTGCTCAGCTTTTGGACTACAAGGCCAACGGCCTTCCCGGTCAGCGCAGAGGTGACGACAATCTCTTTGAGGATTAAGGGCGTTATACCCCAAAATTCCGAGGGAACCTTAGGGTTTCCTCGGTTTTTTTCAAAATGGTCAAGGTGTGTTCACATTTTCACTGTATAATTAGAGCGTGAAAAAAACGAAAAGGAGAAGATCATGTATCCTTACGAAATATTCCTTGGCATGGATCTCTACACCATTCTTTTTGCCGTGGGTGTGATCCTTTGCATGGTGTTCATCCGCCTGCAATCGGACTTCAGGGGGCTTCGTGCCGGGCTTCAGAATCTGCTCCTGTTCAATACCGTCGCCGCCGTAGTGCTGGGCTACGGATGTGCGGTCTTGCTCCAGGCCTTCTATAATTTCATGGCCAATGGCAAATTTGAGATCACGGACAGCACGGGTGCCACCTTCTACGGCGGTCTCATCGGCGGTACGGCCCTGTTCATTGTCATTTACTACGTGGCAGGTCACTTCCTGTTCAGGGATAAGTACCACTACCGACACCTCCGCACCGCCTCGGACATGGCTCCCGCCTGTATCTGTATCGCCCACGGCTTCGGACGATTGGGCTGCCTCATGGCAGGCTGCTGCTACGGCGCCAAGTGCGACGCATGGTATTGTATCAAGATGGTGAATCTGGGCTATAAGGTAGTGCCCGTCCAGCTTTTTGAGGCCATCTACCTCATCGGCCTGTCCATTGTGTTCCTGTTCCTCTTTAAGAAAGGGAAGAAGTATCTCATGCCCGCCTACATGATGGCTTACGCCGTATGGCGATTCATTGCGGAGATCCTGCGAAACGACTACCGTGGGGAGTCGGTGGTGGATTTCCTCACCCCCTCCCAGCTGATCTCGGTTCTGCTTCTGGCAGGTGGCTTGATCCTTTTGGCCGCAGAGCTGTACGTGGACGGAAAGAAGGGAAGGGCTGTCCCCACCGAAGGAGAGACTCATGAATAATACCGTCATAGAGCCGATCTCCGAAAAGCAGGCAACGCCCTCCCGTCGTCGCCGCTACCTCTCCCGCAGGGTGTGTGTGGCCATTGTCCTTGTGGCGATCCCCCTTCTGCTTTGGTTGGAGGTGGGGAAGCCTACCTTCACGGAGGATGAGGTTCTTGCCCCTCTGGTGAGCATGACCCTCACCCGTCTGATCGGCGCGGTTGTGTTTTTGGCTCTGCTCCTTCACGAGGGCTACCACGTGATCCATCCTCTGCAAAAGCCCTTTCTGAAGGGACTTCTGTTCACCCTGCCTCCTTTCCTTGTGGTGGTGAACAATATGCCCATTCTCTCCATGGTGTGGGGGGATGCCTACTTGGTTTACAATGCTCCCGTGTATCTTTTGTGGTTCGGCGCCGAGTGTCTGGCCATCGGCCTGTTCGAGGAGCTTGCCTTCCGTGGGGTGATCTTCCTCATGCTCGCCGAGGGGCGGCACACCACCCGTAAGGGGCTGTTTTGGAGCTTGATTTTGTCCTCTGCCGTCTTTGGTGGAGTGCATTTGGTCAACCTTCTGGCAGGAGCGGGGATCGGCGATGTGATCCTGCAGATCGGCTACTCCTTTCTCATTGGCGCTATGTGCTCGGTGGTGCTGCTGAAGACCCGTAACATCTGGCTCTGCGTCGCTCTCCACGCCATCTACGATTTCTGTGGCACTCTCCTGCCTACCTTGGGAGATGGGACGTGGTGGGACACCCCCACGGTGATCTTCACCGCCGTGCTGGCGGTGGCTACCGCCGCCTACCTGATCCGGCAGTTCTTCAGGCTGGATCTCGACGGGGTGGGAAGGATTTTCGAGCCTTGATATGAGAAAACCACCGCTCGGTAGAGCGGTGGTTTTCGGGTTTAGGATAACAAATTTGGGTTTGAGGGGGAGTTGGGTTTCCTCTTTGACGGGGTGCGGGGGCAGAGCCCCCGCAAAGAAAAAGTGGGTGGCCTGGGGTGTCGGGGGCGGCCTTGAGCGCCCTGACACGCACCGGTAGGTGCAAGAAACTTTACGAGTTGTTCTTATCCTACAATGATTTTTCGATTGCAAACCGTCTTGTGCTACCGCACGCATTGGGGCGTCTTCCCGACAAGCCGCACCACGGCAAATGATGCCGTAAGGGCAGCATTTGCAGGCCGCAACCTTCTTGGCTGACCTCAGATAGTGTTGGTGTTGCGGCTGACACCCCCAATACCCCCGGCCACCTCTCTTAATGAAGGGCTTCGCCCTTCACCCTGGGGGAACGAGGTACGGGGAGAACTCCCCGATAAACTTCAGGGCACCTCTAAAAACCCCTCGCACAGCGAATCGACGGAATCTTTTCCGTCATTCGTCACAAAAATCCTTCGTATAGGATCAACTATACGTGCGGCTTTTTGTTTAGACTGACGAAAAATCTTCTCGTCGCTCGCCGCA
>JAFXJW010000114.1 GCA_017532045.1 Clostridia bacterium
CTGACCATGCTGGACTACCTCGCTATCTCCCCCGACCTGAGGGGGCAGGGCCTTGGCCACGCGGTGCTACCTCTCATCCGAGATCATGTCCGCAAGCACGGTGGCGGGCATTTCTTTTTGGAGATCGAAACTCCCGCCCCCCTGTGTGATCCCCGCGACTCCTGCGACAATCCCGAGCAACGGGTGCGGCGCAAGGCCTTCTACCTCTCGGCGGGACTCATTGAAACCGGCGTGCGGGCGTTCATCTACGGGAACGACATGGAGCTTCTGGCCTACCCCGAGGATGCGGAGGCGATTACGTTTGAAGGATACGAATCACTCCTGCAAGCCACCTTCCCGGCGGGAATGGGGGCAGAGAGAATATAGCGAAAAAATACGCAACATAAGCTGTAGGACCGGCGTCCCCGACGGTCCGTATTTCGAGCGGTGCTGAAAAAAATTCAGCACCGCTTAACTTATGCTTGAGAAACCTTCTCTTTACAAATCCCGAAAATATGGTATAATAAGGGTACAAAAGCGCTTTTGAATCCACTTTCAAAGGAGATTCACATGGAAATCGGAACCATCATCAAAAAATACCGCCGCCAGAGGGACATGACCCAGGAGCAGTTGGCTGAATACCTGCGGGTCTCGGTCTCCGCCGTGTCCCAATGGGAGAGCGGCAAGACTGCGCCGGATCTGGCTTTGATTCCGGCTATTTGCAACCTGTTCGCCATCTCGGCGGATGAGCTGTTGGGGATCAATATGGAGCAGAAGGAGCAGAGGATCAAGGAGATCCGTGCTGAAGCTAATAAATTCAGCGAACGAGGCTACTTGAATGAAGCTGCGGAGATTCTGGAAAAGGGGCTTCAGGAGTTCCCCGACAGCTATGACCTCATGTGCGATCTGATGTACGCCCGCAGTTATGACGCCGAGCATCTGGACGAGGCCATCCGTCTCGGCCACGCCATTCTGGACGGCTGTACCGACGATGACCACCGTATGTCTGCCAAGCAGGTGCTTTGCTACGCCTACCGTGACAAGGGAGAAACCGACAAGGCTTTGGAGATCGCTAAAACGCTTCCTACCATCCATATCACCAAGGAGTCCTTCTATCCGTTGTTATATACGGGCAATATAAGCTATGACCGTCAACAACGCCTCATTGAAAATCTGTTCGATATGCTGGGACTGAAGTTGGGCGGCATGAATAAGCAGCTGGACGACGGCACATGGGCATACACCCCCGCCGAAATGGCCGCCATCCGCGACAAGCAGTTGGCACTGTACAACATTCTTTTCGAGGACGGCAACTACGGCTTCTATCACAACCGCATGGACAACATCCACCGCGGTCAGGCTGGCTATTACGCCGAGATCGGGGACACCGAGCGCACCCTGCATCACCTGTCTGCCGCCGCCGATCACGCCATTACCTTCGTCACGACCGAGGGAGAAGGTGAATATACGTCCCTTTTGCTCCGCGGCCAATCCGCCGGGACATTCTCAACTTCCTCCCCCATCAACGATGCTCAGGATCTGATTAACTTCATGTCCTCCCCCACCTTCGACTTCCTCCGGGACACCCCCGCATTCACCGCCATCCTTGCCCGCCTGGAGCCCGTGGCGGGGCAGTGGAAGGTGAAGGAATTACCGACTAACACAGATGATTGAAAATGTTCAAATTTCAGTTTATCGGTCTGTTTCCGTTCCATAAGGCCCCCTCCGGGAGGGGGCTCCCGACGAAGTCGGGTGGGGGAGCCCGCGTGCCTGTAACATACGCTTTTTCTCGTGTGAGAGCAGAATGTTTTTACTCGCGCATTCTCCCTCAGTCGCTTCGCGACAGCTCCCTCCCGGAGGGAGCCTCTGAGAACGGGCGCTCCCCTACAAACCCCAATTTGTCCGTTTTGCGATCGGCGGTCTTGTTTCAAGCCAACCAACGTATTTTGGTGAGTCGTTCCAATTCTTCCCTGCCCACACGGCAAAAACGCCGAAAATGCCGTTCCGGAAAAATATTTGTCGAAGACCCCTTTATTTTTTGCCGGAAATGTGCTATAATAAGATAATATAGATTTATTCTTTAGTACAGGAGAGAGGATATGGCAAAATTATACTTCAAATACGGCGCGATGGGATCCTCCAAGACCGCCCAGGCCCTCATCACCAAGTTCAATTACGAGGAGAGGGGTATGCGTGTCTGGCTCATCAAGCCCTCGGTGGATCGCCGCGACGGCACCGACGTGGTGCGCTCCCGCATTGGTCTGGAGGCCAAATGTGAGCCCATCGGTCGGGAATGCGATCTGTTCGCC
>JAFXJW010000115.1 GCA_017532045.1 Clostridia bacterium
CCATCCTCCGAGACGAGCCCCTGGTGGCCGACGGCCGCGAGGGCATCAACGGCCTCATGATGTCCAACGCCATGCACCTCTCCGCCTGGACGGGTAAACCCGTGACCCTGCCCTTCGACGAGGAGCAGTACCGCGACCTGCTCTTCGAGCACGTCAAGACCTCCCGCCGCAAGGAGGGCATCGAGTCGGTGTTCTCCTCCACCGAGGGAACCTATAATTCTTGACTTATAGATTTCAAGGGGATTTCCAAGCGAATTCCCCTTGCTTTCTATTTTCCCTTTGGATTAAGCCAAAATCGACAGAACCGTGTGCCAAATTGTCTGTTTACACTGAGAAATGCTATTGTTATAATATCATTGAGTCCTATAACAATAGCATGTGGAGGTGTATTATGAAACGTTCACTATGGAATATTACGCTTGCAGCGGTCGTAACTATGGTTGTATACATTGCTCTGTCGGCTGTGTGGGGAGCCATTCTCAATGAATTAGAAAATGTTACTTTGCAGCTGTTTTTGCTCTCGCTGATGACCACAGTTGCGTATGGTATCGCCCTGTTGTGGGTGTCAAAAATCCGTAAATCGGTAGGTGAGGACGAGGTGATGGCTGACTACAGGGAGCAGTCTTACACAACCATGACGAATGATCTCAGGCTTGTTCTCAGAAAAGAGGCAAAAACACTGATCCTGATGACGGTAGTGGTATTGATGACTTATATCCTGAATCGTTTTGATATGCTCATTTTCGGCAAAAAAATGATTTCACATATCACATTTCCATATATAACCATGAGCCTTTTTGGATCGTTGTTTTCTGTAAAAATCATAGGCTACCTCCTGAGTGCTGTTTTGAATTCTGTCGTTTACTTAATCGCACTCGTTTTGTACAGAAAGAAGAAATATACCTATTGGATGAAGAATAAGGGATAGAATATGGCTTTAAAGGATCAATTAAAAGAATTACGCGCGGCACGCGGTATGACGCAGGAAACCGTGGCAGAAGAATTGGGCGTATCCTCACAAACGGTTTCTAAATGGGAGCGAGGACTGCTGTCTCCGGACATATCTTTGTTGCCAAAGATTGCGATCTTGTATCAGTGCTCCATTGATTCCTTGTTTCAGATGAATGCTGTGCGGGGAATTGAGCATCGAAAGGAATTTGAGGCGCGTATTCTGGAACTGTCTGCGCAAGAGGATTGGGTGGGCGTGTATCGGGCTTGGATACAGGAAATTGACTTGAATCCGGACCGTTATTCCAATTATCCTGCCGTTATGAAGCATGTGGTTCGGAGGCAACTCTTTGACCGGGAGCATATACGACAAATGCTGGCGTTGGCTGACCGAGCTGAACTATATTGCTCAGACGATGATGTCCTCTATGAAATCTATCGCGTTATGGTAGAACTTTGTTCTCATTCCTCGAATCCTCTTGTAAAAGAAAAAGCCAAAGCCTATTATCATAAGATCCCCCGATTGTGCCACAGCCGGGAGATATACGCTAAATTTGTCATGGAGGGAAATGAATACCGCCGCCAAATACAGGAAAATATCCTGTATCTGATCGATTTAACGGAGTGCTCAGTCAGGCAGATGGTTTCTGCGGATATGCCTCCCGAGGAGCAGATATTCTTCTATCGTAAAGCGGCAGCCTTGTATGAGACTGTTTTGGATGACCGTTATGGTGGGTTCTATGATGTGCCGTTGATTTGTAATTACGTACATATTTCATCGTTGCTTTCACGGATGGGGTGTGATGGGGAAGCAAGTCTGTACGTGAATCGGGTAATGGAAATACTGGAAAGACATATATCGAAAACGGAACGTGATAGGATATCCCCATTGCTGTTTTCATCAGCTGCCCCCAGACATGCCTCGACGGAAAGAATGTGTCTGCAGATCCTGAATAATATGCTTCAGGATGATGATTTGTCCGAATATGAGGATAGCATACGTAATATGATATCACGGTACACTACATTTTTTTCCATCATATAGGGCTGTTGCCGGAAAGGCATCGAGTCTGTCTTCTCCTCCACCGAGGGTACTTACAATTCCTGATCAATCCCATAAGCCGACCTCCGTTTTCGGGGGTCGGCTTTCAAATTTGGGTTTATCGGGGTGTTCTTTTAGCGTTCATCCTGAGCGGAGGGCGAAGCCCGAAGTCGAAGGATCTCTTGTCAGTAAAGGAGATCCTTCGACTCCGCCGCGTTGCGGCTCCGCTCAGGATGACTGTTCTATACTAACCGTAAACTGCAATTTGAAAAAAACCTTCTTTTCTGAATTTCCCGTGAACTGCATTGACTTTTTCTTCGTATAATGCTATAATAAAGCATCACTCGAGAAAGGAGGAGAAGATCGCCGTGATCGCGAAAAAGAAAGAACGCCGCGCCCCCAAGTCCCCCGAACGCGTCCGCCGTGTCGGACATATCACCGCGACCGTCATCCTGGCCGTCCTGATCCTGATCAATATGGCGGTCATCTTCCAATTCTCCTCCGCAAGCCGCGAGGAGTCGGGAGAGCTCAGCGAGGGGATCACCCGTAAAGTGGTGGTGACCCTGTACCGCGACTTTGAGGACCTTCCTGCCGGGGAGCAGAGCCTCGTCATGCAAAAGGCCCACAGATACATCCGCAAAGCCGCCCATTTCTCGGAGTTTACCCTCCTGGGCTTCCTGTCCGCCTGCCTGCTCCTGTATATCTCGGGAGCCTTCCGTAGGATCAAGCTGTGGCTGACCCTCACCGCCCCCACCGTTTTCACCCTGCTCTACGCCATATCCGACGAGGTCCACCAGATCTTCTCTGACCGAGGCCCCCGCGTCACCGACGTTCTGATCGATTTTTCGGGCGCCGTCTGCGGTATTTTGCTGATCCACGGCTTGGTGTGGCTCTTCGCGCATGGGAAAAGAGAAAGACCCTCCCGAAGAGGCAAGAGATCACCGAAAAGGAGAGAGCACCATGCGTAATACCCGCTACCGTTTGACTACGGAGAAGCCCAACGTCAGCTTCAAGGCCTGCGTGGTGGCCGACCTCCACGACCGCCCCTTTGGCAAGATCCTGCCCATCCTGAAGCAGGAGAAGCCCGACCTGATCCTGGTCCCGGGAGACGCCACCGAGGCTCTGTGGGCGGGGAAGGAGACCGCCGAGCGGAACGGTCTGCGCCTCCTCTGTGAGTGTGCCGCCATCGCCCCCACCTTCTATACCTTCGGCAACCACGAGATCGGCGGCTGCCACGGCAATATCCGCAGATCCAAGCTCGCCAGCGAGCCGCTGGACTTTACCTTGACCCCGGCTTGGCGGGAGATCGTCGAAGCCACGGGTGTCACGCTGCTCCATCAGAGCTATGCGGTCTGGAACAGCCTGGTCATCGGCGGTCTTGGCTCGGGCCTCCTGAACTCCGGCTGGGTACCCGACCTCGGTTGGCTGGACGAGTACGTCAAGGTCCCCGGCTATAAGCTCCTCATGTCCCACCATCCCGAGTATTACGACCGCTACCTCCGCCCCTATGACATAGACCTCACC
>JAFXJW010000116.1 GCA_017532045.1 Clostridia bacterium
ACACAGAGTGCAGGATGTAGAAATCAGTTATAACTACATCGGTATTCTTCCCGCCAATTTACTCTATGACATTCAAAAGGGAAAAACGGCATGACGAATCATGCCGTTTACCCAAAACTTATTATACTGTCTTATTGGAACGCACCCTCAGCAGTGCCTTTTCTGTTTTTAATACGCCTCATCAAGCCCGTCCAACAGACCGCGAAGCCCGTCCATGACCTCCCGAGAGGGCTCGGGCAGATGCCCGAAGGGAAAAGTGATCCCCATACCGTCGTACTTGACCTGACAAATCTTCCGAAAAGGCAACAGCTCCACCTTATCCACGCAGGAGTGCGTCTCCGCCAGACGGCGCAGCGATCGCACGTCGGCCTCGCTATCATTCAGGGTGGGGATGATGACCTGCCGAAGGGTGGTGGGAATCCCCATGCGGTCTGCATAGGCCAAAAACCGCAGCGGCCCGTCCAGGCCGCAGCCCACGTGCTTGCGGTAGAGATCGTCAGAGGCGTACTTCACGTCCAACAGGATGCGGTCTGTAACGGCCAGAAGGGCCTCCACCTCCGGCGTCAGCAAGCATCCCGAGGTGTCCAGACAGGTGTGTATCCCCTTTTCGTGGCAAAGAGTGAACAGCTCGCGGACGAATGCCGCCTGCAAAAGAGGCTCTCCGCCCGACACGGTGATCCCGCCCGTATTCCCGAAATATTCCCGATACCGAGACGCTCGCTCCGCCAGCTCGGCAGGCTCGTAGGGCGTTCCCCCCCCCACATCCCACGTATCGGGGTTGTGACAGCAGCCGCACCGAAGAGGACATCCCTGCAGGAATACCACGAAGCGAATACCGGGACCGTCCACAGTCCCCATGCTCTGGATGGAGTGGACCCGCCCTACAATCCGTTGATTGCTCATACGGTTTCGTGGAAGGTGCGCTGAATAACCTCCCTCTGCTGCTCACGGGAAAGCTTGTTGAAGTTCACGGCGTAGCCCGAAACACGGATGGTCAGATTGGGATAGCTTTCGGGATCCTCGTAGGCCTTCATCAGGGTCTCCCGGTTCATCACGTTGACGTTGATGTGATGCGCCTTCTTAGAGAAATAGCCGTCCAGAATAGCGACCAGATTTGTCCTCCGCTCTCCGTCATTGTGCCCCAGCGCATCGGGGGTGATGGAGAAGGTATTGGAAATGCCGTCACGGCAATCGTCATAGCTGAGCTTTGCCACCGAGTTCAAAGAAGCCAGGGCTCCGTTCTCCTCCCGGTTGTGCATGGGATTGGCGCCGGGGGCGAAGGGAGCGCAGGCCTTGCGGCCATCGGGGGTAGCCCCCGTATTCTTGCCGTACATAACGTTGGAGGTAATGGTCAGCACCGACAGGGTATGAATGGCATCCCGATAGGTAGGCGTCTTGCGAAGCTCGGTAATGACCCGATGAGTCATATCGGCGGCAATGAGATCCACACGGTCGTCATCATTGCCGAATTTGGGGAATGCGCCCACGGTTTCAAAATCCGTGATGAAGCCATCCTCGTTGAGAATGGGACGAACCGACGCATAGCGAATGGCAGAAAGAGAATCCGCCACCACGGAAAGACCGGCGATACCAAAGGCCATGAAGCGATCCACCTCGGTGTCGTGAAGGGCCATCTGGGTCTTTTCGTAGGCATACTTATCGTGCATGTAGTGAATGGTGTTCATGGTGTTGACGTAAAGGTGGCTGAGCCATGCAATGTATACGTCAAAGCGAGCCATGACCTCGTTGAAATCCAGCCGATCCCCCTTCATAACGGGCATCTGAGGGCCAATGTGCATCTGACTGGAGGCATCGTAGCCTCCGTTCAGAGCGATGAGAAGAAGCTTGGCCAGGTTGCACCGCGCCCCGAAGAACTGCATCTGCTTACCCACCTTCATAGCCGACACACAGCAAGCAATGGCGTAATCATCGCCGTAAATGGGACGCATGATATCGTCGTTCTCATATTGGATAGAGTCGGTATCAATGGAAACCTTGGCGCAGAAGCTCTTAAAGCCCTCGGGAAGGTCAACCGACCACAGCACCGTCAGATTGGGCTCGGGAGAGGAGCCAAGGGTGTAGAGGGTGTTAAGCATACGGAAGCTGGACTTGGTGACCAGTGTGCGACCGTCCTCGCCCATACCGCCCACGACCTCGGTGATCCACATGGGGTCGCCGCCGAAAAGCTCGTTGTACTCGGGAGTACGGAGGTGACGAGCGATACGAAGCTTCATGACAAAGTCATCCATCAGCTCCTGAGCCCCCTCCTCGGTGAGGATGCCCCGCTCCATATCACGCTCAATGTAGATATCAAAGAAGGTACTGACACGGCCAAGGGACATGGCGGCGCCATTCTGCTCCTTGATTGCGCCCAAATAGGCAAAATACGTCCATTGGATCGCCTCGCGGGCATTGGAGGCAGGACCGCTGATATCAAAGCCGTACATGGCGGCCATTTCCTTCAGATAACCCAAGAACGTGATCTGCTGGTACAGCTCCTCGGAGAGACGAATGTGAGTTGCGTCGCACACCTCGTCGGCCAGAAGGCGCTTGTCCTTCTTCTTCTCCTCAATGAGACGGTCTATGCCGTAGAGAGCCACACGGCGGTAGTCACCGATGATACGGCCTCGGCCATAGGCATCGGGGAGGCCCGTAATGACGTGGCACTTTCTGGCGGCTCGCATCTCATCGGTGTAAGCGCGGAACACACCGTCGTTATGGGTGGTACGGTAACGGAACTCCTCCTCCACCTTGGTGCTGAGGCTATACCCGTAGGCAGCGCAGGCCTGCCGTGCCATACGGATACCGCCGAAGGGATTGACTCCTCGGCGCAGAGGGCGATTGGTCTGCATACCCACGATGATCTCGTTATCCTTGTCAATGTAGCCGGGCGCGTAGCTGGTCAATGAGGAGACCGTTGTGGTATCAATATCCAGAACGCCGCCGTACTGTCGCTCCAAAGCGAACAGGGATTGCAGCTTCTTCATAAGGCTCTCGGTACGGGGAGTGGCCTTGGCCAGAAAACTGCCATCCTCCCTATACTCCTTGTAATTGGTCTGAATAAAATCACGGACGTTGATCTCGTTTTTCCAAGCGCCGTCGCAAAAGCCCTGCCAGTTCTTGTGTTCCATGGTACGCATTACCTCCTGAAATTTCATAGGTCACGGAAAAGTCTGCCCCGAAAAAGAAAATGGGCAAACCAGTCCCGTATACGGAAAAGACTGATTTGCCCAGACGGTCGGCAATATGACCTTTACGTTCCCTCGCGGTGATCCGCAAATCCGTCAGTTACGTAAAAGATGGTATGGAGGAGGCGGAAAAGAGCCACCCCTCGGTTCTCCTTTATTATACACCAATCCCAAAAATTTGTCAATCGCTTCCCGAAATTTTGCGATGGAAATTATTGAAGAAGATTCGGGGAGGGATTTGGAGAATTTGTATAAAAGCCCTCCGCCACTCCCCCTTCAGTCGCCGCAGGCTCTGCCCGACAAGGCCTTCAGAAAAGCCGCATCGGGGTTATGCGTTAAGTGTTGAACGCAGAGCTCCCAAGCATATTGACAATTCTCCTCCCATATGCTATAATAATGGTTCATGCGAAATAAGTATGTTACATAAAATCACGGAGGACTTCATGACACTCGTTGAACTGTTCATTCTGGCTGTCGGTCTGTCCATGGACGCCATGGCCGTTTCCATCTGCAAGGGCCTTTCGGTGCAACGGCTGAAGCCCCGCCACGCCGCTATCACGGGTCTGTACTTTGGCGGATTTCAGGCGGGCATGCCCCTCATCGGCTACCTTCTCGGCCGCCAGTTCCAGTCCTATATCGAGAGTGTCGACCATTGGATCGCCTTCGTGCTTCTGGCACTTATCG
This sequence comes from Clostridia bacterium, assembly GCA_017532045.1. GTDB lineage: Bacteria > Bacillota > Clostridia > Oscillospirales > CAG-272 > CAMEON01. Next base: position 3,873 of record JAFXJW010000116.1, read on the forward strand.
GCGCGAATATGATCAAGGAATCCTTTGGGGAGGCCGAGGAGTGCTGCTGCTCCTTCTACCCCAAGGCCATGCTCCCCATGGCGGTGGCTACCAGCATTGACGCCTTGGCCGTGGGCGTGACCTTTGCCCTTCTCCCCAGCGTCAATATCACCGCCGCCGTCAGCCTTATCGGCGCCATCACCTTTATCCTCTCGGCAGTGGGTGTGTACATCGGTCACCTCTTCGGCGCTCGCTTCAAATCCAAGGCCGAGCTGACGGGCGGTATCGTGCTGATCCTCATGGGATGCAAGATCCTTCTGGAGCATCTCGGCGTTCTGGCTTGGTTCTTCGGTCTCTTTGCATAATCATATTGAATACATTCGCAAAATCCCCCGTGCTTCTCATGCAGGCATCGGGGGATTTTCCATGAGTACCCGCTTTCGCTCATGATCAAAAAATTTTGCCTGCCCCCATCACTTACCTTGACAGAAGAGAAAAAATCATATATAATATACACAGTACATACTCTATGTGGGAGGTGATGACATGAACTACGTTTGGTTCTTCTTAGGGGCTCTGTGGTACACACTGGGCGCCATCGTGATCTGCGGCTTGGCAGTATCCCTGTGCCGATCCTTGTTCATCCGCATGATGGGCGACGGATTCGGCCGTGGAGTGGTCATCGCCACATCCATGGTGGGCACGCCCATTCACGAGCTCGGTCACGCCATCATGTGCGTCCTGTTCGGGCATCGCATTACCAATATGTCCCTCTGGCAACCCAGAGCCAAGGACGGCAATCTGGGCTTTGTGACCCACACGTACAAAAAGAAAAATCCCTACCACATACTGGGTAATCTCTTCATCGCCGTAGGCCCTATCTTCAGCGGCATGGCGGTCATAACTCTGGCTCTGCTTGTGGGCTTCCCCGCCGTATTTGCTGACTACACCGCAACCGCCGCAGGCCTGACCGCCTCGGGGAAAGGCGGGATCGCCCTCATCAGCGAGGGGCTTCGCATGCTCCCCCGCATAGTCGGCGAGCTGTCCAGCGAGACTCCCGCTATTCCCTTATGGGGGCAGATCCTCTCCCTTGCCGTCGTGCTGTCGGTTTCTCAGCACATCAGCCTTTCCCCCGCCGATATCAAGGTCGGGGCCACCGCCCTCCCCCTGTACGGTCTTCTGATCCTCGCCCTGACGGTGATCTGCGGACTGATGGGTCAGCCCGCCATGGACGGCGTCACGTCTGCCCTACGTCTGTTCTCGGGCTACATGACCGCCCTGTTCACCGTGGTGATGGTAGCCTCCCTGCTCCAGCTCATCCTCGCTCTCCCCGTTTGGCTGATCCGTGTGCTGACGGGACGGGCATAACCCCTCGGAGGTAATCTGTCTATGCCAACCACACCCACACCCCCTCATCAAGCCGCCGAAACGGCACGCATGGCCGCCATTGCAGCTCGGCTGAAGGCCGTATATCCTCATGCGGTCTGCGCCCTGGAATGGGGCGGCCAGCACGGAGGCGAATCCGAGCTTCTTTTGCGGGAGAGCTGGAAGCTTTTGGTCATGGGTCGCCTGTCCGCCCAATGCACCGACGCACGGGTAAACATCGTCTGCCGAGAGCTGTTTGAGCGCTTCCCCACTGTCTATGCCATGGCCGATGCCGCCGTGGAGGACATTGAGGCCATTGTCCGCCCCTGCGGTCTGTACCGCACCAAGGCCAGAAACATCAAGGATGCCTGCCACATTCTGGCGGAGGACTACGGCGGCACCGTCCCCGACGACATGGACACCCTTCTGACCCTCCCCGGGGTTGGCCGCAAGATCGCCAACCTTCTGCTGGGAGACATCTACAAAAAGGGAGGCGTGGTCACCGACACCCATTGTATCCGTATCTGTGGGCGGCTGGGCTTCTACCCCGAGTCCCTCAAGGATCCCCTCAAGGTGGAGCGCATCCTCACCCCCCTCATCCCCGAGGCGGAGCAGAGCGATTTCTGCCACCGCATCGTCCAGTTCGGACGGGATACCTGCACGGCACGCTCGCCGTCCTGCGGGGAGTGTCCCCTGGGAGATCTGTGTGCGCATGCCACCAAAAACAATTGACGCAAAAAGGAAACGACGGCCTAACGGCTCGTCGTTTCCTTTTTGACTTTTAAATTTGCTTATGTACGCTCTTGTACTCATCGTAGTAGCGATAGTAAGGGCATCGACCCGTCTGTCCCGACATGAAGGAGACCATCTCGTCCTCATCCAGATTGACCTGGCAGACATAGGCGTCCAGCTCCTCATCGTAGTCGTAGAACTCACAATCCTCGCAGCGGCCGACAACAGGCTTCTTCTGCTCCTTCGGGGGCTTTTTTTGTTGGGTCTGATCCGTATATTCCATATCTGCGCTTCCCTTCGTATTCATCTGTCAGTAGTATAGCCTATTTTGACCCAAATGTCAAGAGCCTCGCCGCACAAACGGGGCGTTCTCTGCATAGGATGGATAGAAAATCAACCTTGGAGGTACACATGGAACGAAACAGACCCTACGTCTCCCCCATAGACCGCCCGTCTCAACCTCCCTCCACCCCCGCCCCTGCTCCCCGTCCTCCTGTCGGTGATCGCCCCGACGCCCCCATGACGGGTCAGGGGAAGCTGGTCTTTCAGATCACCACGGCGGGAGGCGCCATTCCTCTGGAGGGGGCTGAGATCACCCTGCGGCAGTCCCGTTCCCCCGTGGACGCAGGTGGGGACGTACTGGCCGTTCTGCTCAGCGGGCGGGACGGAAAGACAGAGGCGATCCCCCTCCCCGCCCCCGCTCGGGGCTTCTCCCTGGAGCCCGCCCGTGACGGCGCTCCAGTCCCCTACGCCCTCTATAACGCCGACGTAACGATGGAGGGCTTCTACTCTCAATCCTACATCCGCATCCCCGTCTTCGACGGCATTACGTCTATCCAACGTGCCAGCCTCATTCCCCTGCCCGAAAACGGATTTGAGGACGGCTCCCCCCCCGACGGGGAGAAATTCATTGAGGGCGAAAGCCCTGACTTGTAAATTGGTATTTATAGGGGGCGTTGCCCCCTACACCCCCACCAAAGAACCTTTTTGAAAAAAGTTCTTTGGAATCTCCCAAAACTTTTAAAAAATAATTATTATTTACCAATCTTTTTTGAAAGTTCTTGGGATTCTTAAACCCTTCTTTCAAGAAGGGTTTAAGTGGGGGTCGAGGGGGCGACGCCCCCTCGATAAACCCCAATTTCATGAAAGGAGTTTCACATGGCAACAGGTCTGCCCATCATACCCGAAACCATCACCGTCCATTTGGGAGAGCCCGATCAGCCTGCTCCCAACGTAACGCTTCCCTTCCTGGACTACGTCCTGAACGTCGCCTCCAGCGAGATCTATCCCACCTGGCCCGAGGAGGCTATCCGCGCCAACATGTACGCCCAGATCTCCTACGCCCTCAACCGCGTCTACACCGAATACTACCGCTCGAGGGGATACGATTTTGACATCACCAACTCCACCCGCTACGACCAGTATTTCGTCAACGGGCGGGACATTTTTGAGAACATCCAGCGCATCGGCGGAGACGTCTTTAACGACTACATACGCCGCCAAGGAAGCATCGAGCCCCTCTTCGCCCAGTACTGCAACGGAACCACCGTGACCTGCAACGGCCTGTCCCAATGGGGATCGGTATCTCTGGCGGAATCGGGCTTCACCCCTTACCGCATTCTGCAAAACTACTACGGGGACAATATTGACATCATCCAGAACGCCCCCGTGGACGGCGCGACCCCCTCCGCCCCCGCCGAACCTCTGCGACTTGACAGCGCGGGCGGGGAGGTCAGACAGCTCCAGATCCGTCTCAACCGCATTTCCGATAACTATCCAAACATCCCTAAAATCCCTTATCCCAACGGTATTTTCGGTTTTGAGACCGAGGAAGCGGTAAAGGCCTTCCAGCGCACCTTCAACCTCACCGACGACGGAGTGGTAGGCAACGCTACCTGGTACGCCATTCAACGCATTTATGCGGCGGTCAAGCGACTCAACAGCCTCAACTCCGAGGGTCTTCAATTCAGCGAGATCGACCGCCAATTCCCCGAGACCCTTTCTCTGGGGGATCAGAACACGGGGGTCGCCCTCCTTCAATACTATCTGGACTACCTATCCGCCTACTACGATTCCATCCCGCCCCTGACGGTTGACGGCATCTTCGGGGAGTCCACCCGCAACGCCGTGTACGCCACCCAAGCGGTATTCGGTCTACCCGTGGACGGGGTGGTGGGGGAAAACACCTGGCGCGCCATTGTGGACGCCTACTACGGCATCGTCCGTCGCATTCCCGTGAGCTACACCGAGGGTAATACCATCCCCTTCGGCGGGGAGATTTTGCGGCAAGGGTCGGAGTCCGAGTCGGTGCGGGTTCTGCAGGAGTACCTGGACTTCATAGCAGACTTCTTCCCCGAGATCCCCGCCGTTACCCCCACGGGCTACTTCGGCCCCCGCACCGAGGCCTCCGTCCGTGCTCTGCAGGAGGTGGTAGGGCTCCCCGTCAGCGGCATCGTCAATGCCGTTACCTGGGGGGCTGTCACCGACCTATACAGCGACCTCTACATCGGAAGCCGCCTGAACGAAGGACAGTATCCCGGATCGGCCGTGGGGAGTTAAATTGGGGTTTATCGGGGAGGTCTCCCCG
>JAFXJW010000117.1 GCA_017532045.1 Clostridia bacterium
ACAGCGAATCGACGGAATCTTTTCCGTCATTCGTCACAAAAATCCTTCGTATAGGATCAACTATACGTGCGGCTTTTTGTTTAGACTGACGAAAAATCTTCTCGTCGCTCGCCGCACGATGAGTTATTAGAGGTGCCCTGATGTTTATAGGGGGCGTTGCCCCCTGCACCCCCACTTAAACCCTTTTTGAAAAAGGGTTTAAGAATCCCCAAAACCTTTAAATAACAATGCTTTAAAAGGTTTTGGAGTTCCAAGAACCTTTTCTCAAAAGGTTCTTGGCGGGTGTAGGGCAGAGCCCTACAAACCCTGAACATATCAAAAACCGCTTGCGGCGATTCATGCCGTAAGCGGTTTTTTGTGATGTTATGCGTTCTCTGCCTTGTAGGCCTTCAGTGCCAAAGCAAGCTGATCGGGGCAGGAGGTAGGACGGGGGCCGCAATGGATGCCCTCAATGCGAGAGATGGCCTCGTCAATGTTCATGCCGGCCACGAGGGCGGCCACGCCCTGGGTGTTACCGGGGCAACCGCCGGTGAAGGTGACCTTGACGACGGTATCGCCATCAATGTCCAGATCGATCATGCGGGAGCAAACTCCTGCGGTCTTGTAGGCATAGTGTTTCATAGTGAGAATCCTTTCGGTATGTGATTTCGGGTTGGTCAAACCGAGCCGTATAGGCCGATGACGGTATCCTCCGAGGCCTCCAGGGAGAGAAAACGGCGGAAGGTGGGGAGGTCTCCGTCTGCTGCGTCCAGTACGCAGGAGAGGAGGGAACTATCGGAGTCCGGCTCATCCAAGCGGGGAAGGGTGTCCACCCGACAAAGCCTGATGCCGCAGAATTCGGCGGCGGCCAGCAGAACGGTGAGGGAGGGGGACTCTCCCGTATGGATCAGCTCCAGATACAAGGGTTCACCGCTTTTGGGGGGGCGTAGGGGAGCGGGGAAATATCCCTCGTGGGTGGCACGGAGCAGGGCAAAGCGGGTGATCTGTCCCTCGGCGGCGCCGTTTTCCAGATCGCAGACCGCTTTGATTCGGAGGTTGTACCGAAGCAGTAGCCGTGTGAAGGCGGTGAGCTTTCCGCTGTGACTGCTTTCCAGAGGTAGAATACAGAATTCACACAGGCCTCCCCGTACCTCCTCGCAGGCATCCACGAAGCTGGGAGTGGCTACGGCGCGAGGGCTTTCAATAGCGGCAGAGAGGGCGAGGTAAGCCTTGTCCGCAAAGGCGGCGGGCATGTAGGCGATGCGGCCGCGGGCCGAATGAAGCAGGGGAGACACGCCCCCAGGCGCAGGGGCAGAGGGCATTCGCTTCTCGATCATAGCATAGAGCAGTAGCCGCGCATATAGACCTGAGAGGGAGGATATGCGGGTCACCGACTCCCGGTTGACGGGGGCTACCGAGGAGGCAGATGGAGAAATGCCGTCTGTTTCACCCTCGGGTAGGCTTTGCAGGGAGAGCAGAATGCTGTCCACGGTGTCGGGGTCCCCCTCGGCATCCCGAAGGATGGCGTCGCACAGCTCGGCCAAAACCGCCAGCATAGACTCGCTGACACGGTTCTGTCGAACCATCAGTATATCCAAATTCGAGAGGCAAAGCCCCGTGTCGAAGCCCGAAAGCTCGGGGATGTTGGTGTTCAGGAAGGGCATGGCTTACAGACGGCCCAGCAGATCAAAGCCGGAGGCCAAAAAGTCGGTCAGCTCCTCGGCGGTGAGCTTGCGCTGGGACAAAAGGCAAAGGCGGTAGATCTGGGCGGCGATGAGGTCGGCCTTTTCGGCATCATTCTCGCACAGGTCAAGGAGCTTGGCCGTAAGGGGGGAGGTGGTGTTGACGGTGAGGGTGTAGTCCACGGGATAGGTGGGCATAGCGCTCATACCGCCCTGCATGGCGTACATTCTCATCATCTCCTCCAGACGGCGGGACTCCTCGGATACCGTCAGCACGGCGGGGGTGGAGGCGTCCTTCAGAGGGGCGTACAGCACCTCCAATTTCTCATTTCCGCTGACTCTGCGGAACAGAGCCGTCAGCGCCTCACTCTCGGTGACGTCTCCGTCACTCTTGAGGGCGGCGGCTACGTCGGCATCGATGCGGCGGAACTTTACGCCTGTGTCTCCCACATAGGTTTCGTACATCTGGATGAACTGGGTGTCAATGAGGCGATCCAGCACCGCCACCTGAATGCCCTCGGCGGCGAACAGGGACACGTATTGAGCCTGTCCCTCGGGGTCGGAGGTGTAGTACAGGATCTTTTCGGTAGCCTCTGCCCCGTCCTCGCTCTTGAGGTATTCCTCGGCGGTCACGTAAGCACCGTCGGTAAGACGGAACAGGATGGACTCTTTGACACGGTCGTAGAACTTGCGATCCCGCATGCAGGCGTACTCCACGAAGGTCTTGATGCTGTCCCAGACACCCTCGTAGGCCTCTCTCTCGGTGGAGCAGAAGGAATTCAGCTTGTCGCAGACCTTCTTGACGATGTGGGCAGACACCTTTGACACGTAGTTGTTGTTCTGGAGGTAGCTTCGGGAGACGTTCAAGGGAAGCTCGGGGCAATCCAGAACGCCCTTGAGCATGAGCAGGTAGTCGGGGATGACCTCGCTCACGTTGTCGGCCACGAAGACCTGATTGTAGTACAGCTTGACCTGTCCCTCCATGGACTCGTACTCGTTAGTCAGACGGGGGAAGTACAGAATACCCTTGATGTTGAGGGGATAGTCGGCGTTGATGTGGATGTGAAACAGGGGCTCGCGGTAGTCACGGAAGACCTTGCGGTAGAAGTCCTTGTACTCCTCCTCGGTGCATTCCGAGGGGGCTTTTTGCCACAGGGGGGTCACGTCGTTGATGGGGGGTGGCTCGGTGGGGGTCTCGTCCCCTCCGTCCTCCTTGGGGGTATCCTCGTCGGCGTCTGCGAAATAGATCTCGGTGGGCATGAAGGAGCAGTACTTGTTCAGCATATCCCGCACCTTGGAGGCGTTCAGATACCCGACCTCCTCCTCGGTGACGTGGAGGATGACGTCAGTGCCCCGCTCCATAGCGTAGGGGGCGTCGGTGAATGCATAAGAGCCGTCGGAGGTGCATACCCAGCGGACGGTCTCCCCACCCGAGTAGGAGCGGGTGATGACCTCAATGCTGTCGGCCACCATAAAGGCGGAGTAAAAGCCCAAGCCGAAATGACCGATGATGCCGGCTCCCGAGGCGGCGTTCTTTTCCTGCTCGCCCTCGTACTTATTGATGAAATCCAAAGCGCCCGACAGGGCGATGTTACCGAGGTAGCGGGAGACCTCGGCTTCGGTCATGCCGATACCGTTATCGGATACGGTGAGCGTGCCTGCGGTCTTATCTACGGTTACGGTGATGCGGTAGCTCTCTTCGCTGTCCTCGATCTCCCCGAGGGAGATCAGCCGCTTGTGCTTGGTGACGGCGTCGGCGGCATTGGAGACCAGCTCGCGGAGAAAAATGTCCTTTTCGGAGTACAGCCACTTTTTGATGATGGGGAAAATGTGGGCAGTCTCTACCGAAATGCCACCTGTGCGGCGAGTATTATCTTGATCCATGGCGTGTCCTCCGGTGGTGTGGTGATCGTATGTGGTGGGATGGCATGCGCCGTCGTTGAGGTTACTCCTTGTCAACACCGCTGGTGACGGTGTCAGTGGGAGCCTCGCTCACGGGAGCATCCTCTGCCTGTGTGTTTGCTATGGTTGCATTCGTTTCGGTTGCATCCGTCTCGGTTGCATCCGTCTTGGGTGTTTCTGTCTCGGTTGCATCTGCCACGGGAGCATCGGTAGTACCTGCGGTTGCTGCGGTCTTTCTCCGTCTCTTGCGGGAGAGAGTGGCCAGCACCTTGTCTACGTGGGGCTTAATTCGGGAGTGATCATATTTGTATTTCCAGTGGGCGTGCTCGTAGTAGACCTCCTCCTCGGCATTACCAATGGCGCTTCTGCGGTAGTAGTGGGTGGTGTTGGTCTCCTTGTTCTGGGAGATGAGCCGCTGATCAACGGCACGCTTGATCAGCTCGATGATAACGGCAAAGACGGGCACGCCCAGGATCATACCGGGGATACCGAAGAGACCGCCCATGACGGCGATGGCGATCAGCACCGACAGGGAGCTGATGCCTGTGTTGTTGCCCTGGATCAGGGGAACCAGAATGTTGGCGTCCAGCTGCTGGACGACCAGCACGATGATGGCGAACGCAAGAACCTTTTCGGGGCCGGTCATCAGGATAATGAGAACCGAGGGGATGGCGCCGATCCAAGGGCCGAAGACGGGAATGACGTTGGTGATGGCGCAGATGGAGGCAATCAGGAGGTTATATTCGGATATGTGGAAGATGGACAGGGCGATGTACATCATGATACCCACGGCCAAGGCATCGATCAGAATACCCTTAAAGAAGCCGCCGAAGGTCTTGTCTATCAGCTTAACAATACCGACTACCGTGCGGTTCTGCTTCTCATTGAGGTAGGCGGCGCGGAACTTTCTGAACTGTGCCACCCGCTTTTCCTTGGAGGTGAGGATGTAGACGGCGATGAAGATACCCAGAACGAAGTCAATGATGGTACCGAAGAGATTGGATACAAAGGACCAGATGCTTGCAAGGAGGTTGGTGTCCAGAACGACACTCTTCAAGGCGTTCAGAACCGAGTCCATGATGTTTTCCGCGTCGCCCATCATGTTGGTGACGAAGGCGGTGAGCTTCTCCATATCCGAAATGTCTACGTTCAGATTGAGCTTTTCAATGACGGCCTGAATGGCGTTCAGAAGTCTGTTCAGGTAGGTTTCGTAGTTGTTGACCAGCTCACTGATGCTCCTGATCAGCTCGGGAAGGATCAGGGCAACCAGACCGGCCAGAATGGCAATGACCGTGAGACCCGTGCAGAGCATGGAAAGGGTCAGACGAAGCTTATGCTTACCCAGCTTGCGGAATACGGTGTATTCCCACATCTTCAGGATGGGATTGCAGAGGTAGGCGATGATACAGCCGATGAAGACGGGGGAGAGAACGTCTCCGATGCGGGAGAAGACGTTGGTAAAACTGTCCACGTTCACAAGGCAGTAGGCGGCCACGAAGATGACGGCCAGCGTACCAAAGAACAGCCAGCGCTTTTGCAGAGGCGTGCGGGGCTTCTTGGGAGAATTGCCCTCGGTCTCATGCGCTTCGTTGTTGGGCTCAGACATGTGTGTATACCTCCAAAGCAGAAATGTTCTATGTAGAAAATAAACACGACCGCCACCGGACAGAGCCGAGCGGCGGAGGGCTGTCGTGTGTGAAGCCAACGGGATTTGCAGGGGAGCGGGAATATTGGCGTCCGTCGCACAACCGTTTGGGCGGGGGGAGTCCTGCTTTTTTGGGAGTCAACACACGTGTTGCGTACATAGTTATATTATAATCGATTTTTTCTATTTCGTCAATAGATTTTGCGTAAGATTTGACGCAGTTTTCCGAATTCTGTACAAAAAGATACTTCCGTGCTGAAAAAAGGGCGACGGATGGATCCGTCGCCCTTGAAGGATTTGATTGTAGGGGAGATTACTTGGCGGTGCTGAGGCGAGCCTCCAGAGCAGCCAGCTCCTCGTGCATGATGGCGGGAACGTGATCGCCAACCTGCGCGTAGAACTCCTTGATATTGGCCACGTCCTCCAGCCAGGAGGCGGTGTCCACGGTGAGCAGGTCACGGATGGTGTCGATGGTGATGTCCTCCAGGCCCTCGATCATGATGTCCTCAGCCTTGGGCACGTAGCCGATGGCGGTCTCCACGGCGTCTACCTTGCCCTCGCAGCGAGCCAGGATCCAGAGCAGAACACGCATATTGTCGCCAAATCCGGGCCAGATGAAGTGACCCTCGTCATCGGTGCGGAACCAGTTGACGTGGAAGATCATGGGAGGATTCGGGATCTTGTGGCCCATGTTCAGCCAGTGAGCCCAGTAGTCGCCCATGTTGTAGCCCACGAAGGGACGCATAGCCATGGGATCGCGGCGGACTACGCCCACAGCACCGGCGGCGGCGGCGGTGGTCTCGGAGGCCATGATGGAGCCTACGAAGGAGCCGTGGTTCCAGTCAAAGGACTGATAGACCAGGGGAGCGGTCTTGGC
>JAFXJW010000118.1 GCA_017532045.1 Clostridia bacterium
GGGACATATCGACATCTTTTTTCGTCGATATACACCCTTCGGGTGTTCGATATACCGCTGACGCGGTTCGATATGCCGCTGTGCGCCTCGATATGCCCCCTGCGGGGGCGCGAGGGCTTTCAGCCCTATAAATCCCAATTTTACGAGTTCTTCGCCCTCCGAATGGCTTCGTACGCCTCCCACACTCTCTCAGCTACCTCTTCCACGGTTCCGGCGGCATTGACGGTGATGATGAGGTCTCTGTTCTTGAGATACTCGGTCACACGGGCAAATCGGGCGCGGATCTTCTCCTGCTGAGCCACGGTCTCGTAGATCTCCAGCTCGTCAGCGGAGCGGCCTGCGCGGATGCGGGCCATGCTATCCTCGGGATTCATGTCCAGAAGAATGGCGCCGTCGGGTCTGCGGACGTGGGGGCAGTTCAGGTTCATGTCGGCCACCCACCCGAACTGATCTCCCTGCCCTTGGTAGGCCATGGAGGCGTAGTAGTAGCGATCCGAGATGACGGTCTTGCCCTCGGCCATCCAGCCCTCGATCTCGGTGTTGTGACCGATTCGGTCAAGGAGAAACAGGGTAGCCAAGCGGGAATTGTTGGCAGGCTCTTTGCCCGACAGGGCCAGGCGGAGGGCTCGGCCGTCGGGGGAATCGGTGGGCTCGGCGGTGAGCACCGTCTCCACACCGAGGGTGTTCAGCCGCTCACAGAGCAGTCGCATTTGAGTGGTCTTGCCCGTGCCGTCCATGCCGTCAAAAACGATGAACAAGGGGGCCTGGGGCTGTATGGCTTCAGTAGACATGAATGCCTCCCTAATCTGTTTTCTGTATTCCCCCTCATTATATCGCATTTTTAGCCGATTGTCAACAGATTTTGTAAAGTCGGAGGGGCTTTGTGAGAAATGACAAATGCAGCGCTTGTCGAGAAAAGAGGACAGAGAATTTCTCTGTCCTTTTCCTTGGCAGGCGGATACCGCACCATCCCGGCCACCCATCTGAGACGGCATTTTGTAACGGCTTTAGGAAAACGAAAATCTTATGGGCGAAAGTTGCGTTTTCCTATTGCAATTTTCGAGGAAATGGTGTATAATATATCCATTAATTCCTAAAAAAGACGGCATAAAGACCGCTATTACGCATTTCGGTGAAAGGCAGGAGTAGTTATGAAGCTGATGGAGGATCGCATCCGCAAGGACGGCATCGTAGAGGATGGAGACGTGCTGAAGGTAGGCACGTTTTTGAACCAACAGTTGGACACCCGCTTTATCCGTGAGCTGGGCGAGGAGTTTTACCGTCTGTTCAAGGACGGAGGCGTGAACAAGATCCTCACCATTGAGGCTTCAGGTATTGGTCTGGCCTGTCTCTGCGCCTTGCCCTTTGACGTGCCTGTGGTCTTTGCTAAGAAGGCTAAGAGCAACAACATGACGGGTGAGATCTACGCCTCCTCGGTTCATTCCTTCACCCACGGCACCGATCACATCGCCGTTATTCCCAAGACCATGCTCTCCTCCGTCGACAGAGTCCTGCTCATCGACGATTTCCTGGCCCGCGGACAGGCTCTCCATGCCCTCGTTGACCTCTGCCAGCAGGCGGGGGCTACCATCGTGGGCGCCGGCGTTTTCGTGGAAAAGACCTACCAGGGAGGCGGCGATGAGATCCGCAACCGCGGTGTTCGGGTGGAGTCTCTTGCCCGTATCAAGTCCATGAGCGTAGAGAACGGCATTGAATTCTGCGATTGACATACGGCAGATTGCATCGGTGTGCAATAAGCATAAAATATTTGTCGTTTTTCGGAACAACTCGTGCATTTTGACTATTGCTTATCCATTGGTTTTCTGTTACAATAGGGGTATAATAGTAGGGAAATATCTTAGAAATATCTTATCTGATGTCAAGCCCTCGGGCTTCACATAAAACATCATCCAAACAAGGAGAAAAGAAATGAAGAAGTTCCTGTCTCTCGCTCTCATTGCCGCTATGCTCCTTTCTTGTGTCGTGCTGTTCGGTTCCTGCGATCCCGTAGACGACGGTAAGACCGATGACGAGTTCAAGCTGGGTGTGATCTGCCTCCACGACGAGGACTCCACCTACGACCTCAACTTCATCAACGGCGTTAAGGAAGCCCAGAAGGCTCTCGGCCTCCGTGATGATCAGATCATCATCAAGCGCAACATCCCCGAGTCCAACGCCTGCTACGAGGCTGCTCTGGACCTGGTTGACGAGGGTTGCGACGTGATCTTTGCCAACAGCTTCGGTCACGAGACTCACATCCTGCAGGCCGCTAAGGAGAAGCCCGAGGTTCAGTTCTGCCATGCTACCGGTACCATGGCTCACACCGAGAAGCTTTCCAACTTCCACAACGCATTCGCTTCCATCTATGAGGGTCGTTACCTGGCCGGCGTTGCCGCAGGTATGAAGCTCAACCAGATGATCGAGGACGGCAAGATCACTGCCGAGCAGGCCAAGATGGGTTACGTCGGCGCTTTCACCTACGCCGAGGTTATCTCCGGCTATACCTCCTTCTACCTGGGTGCTAAGTCTGTATGTCCCTCTGTTACCATGGACGTTCAGTTCACCGGTTCTTGGTACGACGAGAACGCAGAGCGCAGCACCGCTAACGCTCTGATCAACAAGGGCTGCGTTCTGATCTCCCAGCACGCCGACTCCATGGGCGCTCCCACCGCTTGTGAGGACAAGGGTATTCCCAACATCTCCTACAACGGCTCTACTCAGGCACACTGCCCCAATACCTTCATCGTTTCCTCTCGTATCAACTGGGCTCCTTACTTCCAGTATATCTGCACCCAGGCTATGAAGGGTGAGGCTATCGCCACCGACTGGACCGGCACCATCGCTACCGGCTCCGTGGTTCTGACCGATGTGAACACCGCTGTTGCCGCCCCCGGCACCGTTGAGGCTATCGCCCAGATCACCGAGGAGCTGAAGAACGGCACCCGTCACGTATTCGCTACTGCCAACTTCACTGTTGAAGAGAAGACTCTGACCACCTACATGGCAGACGTTGATACCGATGCCGCTTTCGCCAAGGACACCGAGGTCATCTCGAACGGCGTGTTCTATGAGTCCAAGTTCCGTTCCGCTCCTTACTTCGATATCCAGATCGACGGTATCACCCTGCTGAACACCAACTTCGGCTAATATCCACAGTTATCGATTGTCAGAAATAGGGCGGAGTTCCAAAGCTCCGCCTCGTTTCTGATTTTTGTGTTCTTTTTGATCTTTTATTTTCGTCAATAAACCATTCGGAGGTGCCGTGTGAGCAAGCCCATCGCCCTGGAAATGAAAAATATTTCCAAAAGCTTCGGAAGCATTCAAGCCAATAAGAACGTATCGCTGGAGGTCTACCACGGGGAGATCCTGGCCATTCTCGGAGAGAACGGCTGCGGAAAAACGACCCTGATGAATATGATCGCCGGCATCTATTTCCCGGACGAGGGTCAGGTGATCGTGGACGGCGAGGAGGTTGTTATCGCCTCTCCCAAGGATGCCTTCGATCATAAGATCGGTATGATCCATCAGCATTTTAAGCTGGTGGACGTGTTCACCGCCACCGAAAACATCATTTTGGGAGTCAAGGACGCGGCCGGTTATTCCCGTGCCGAGGCCGAGGCCCGTGTGAAGGAGATCACCGAGCGCTACGGCTTCCATATGGATCCCCACAAGAAGATCTATGAAATGTCGGTATCCGAGAAGCAGACGGTGGAGATCATCAAGGTGCTCTACCGTAACGCTGACATTCTGATTCTGGACGAGCCCACCGCTGTGTTGACTCCCCAGGAGACCGAGGTTCTGTTCAACGTCCTGCGTCGCATGCGGGACGACGGCAAATCCGTCATCATCATCACCCATAAGCTCCACGAGGTGCTGGCACTGACCGACCGCGTGGCGGTGCTTCGCCGCGGCGAGCATATCGGTACCGTACAAACCGCCGAGGCTGATGAGAACATGCTGACCGAAATGATGGTCGGCAAGAAAGTAAGCTTGAATATTGCACGGTCAGAGCCCAAGGATCCTTGTGACAGACTGACCGTTTCCCATATTTCCTGCTGTGACCACGAGGGGGTCAAGCTCCTCGACGACGTATCCTTTACCGCCAGAAGCGGCGAGATACTGGGCATCGCAGGCATCGCCGGCTCGGGTCAGCGTGAGCTTTTGGAGGCTATTGCCGGTCTTCAGCACCTGGATAGCGGCGAGATCACCTACCTCAATCCCAAGACCGGTGAGACCGTGAATCTTCGGGACAGAACCCCCCTCCAGATCCGTGAGCTGGGCGTGCGCCTGTCCTTCGTGCCCGAGGACCGTCTGGGCATGGGCCTGGTGGGTAACATGGACATCGTGGACAACATGATGCTCCGCAGCTACCGTAAGGGTCATTCTGTGTTCGTAGATCGCAAGAAGCCCCGCGACCTGGCCATGGAGATCGTAGAGAATCTGGAGGTGGTCACCCCGGGTGTCACCACCCCCGTCCGCCGTCTGTCCGGCGGTAACGTGCAGAAGGTGCTGGTTGGTCGTGAGATCGCCGCCGCTCCCAAGGTGCTGATGGTGGCTTATCCCGTCCGTGGCCTGGATATCAACTCCTCCTACGCCATCTACAACCTGCTCAACAAGCAGAAGGAGGCGGGGACGGCGATCATCTTCGTGGGTGAGGATCTGGACGTTCTGATCGAGCTGTGTGACCGTATCATGGTTATCAACTCGGGCCGTATCACCGGTATCGTAGACGGTCGCACTGCCGTCAAGGAGGAGATCGGACTCCTCATGACGGGAAGTATCCCCGCCGCAACCGCAGATCAAGGAAAGGAGGAGGGAGCCAATGGCTAAATCTCTCAACAAGGGCGCCGGTAAGACCCGCGAGCCTCTGTTCCATATCGTCAAGCGCCCCACCATTCCCCTGTGGAAGTCTTGGGTGATCCGCATTATCGCCATTCTGGCGGCCTTCCTAGTCTGCGGCATCGTTACCTATCTGCTTGTGCAGCGCAATCCGCTGGACATGTACGCCTCTATGTTCCGTGGCTCCCTCGGCTCGAAGCGTAAGCTCTGGAAGCTGGCCAAGGACATGGCCGTTCTCCTGTGCATCTCCTTGGCCATTACTCCCGCGTTCCGCATGAAGTTCTGGAACATTGGCGCAGAGGGACAGGTGCTGGTGGGCTGTCTGGCCACCACCGCATGCCTCTTCTATCTGGGCGGTAAGGTGCCGGACGCCATCCTGATCGCTCTTATGCTGGTGACCGCTCTGCTGGCGGGCGCTGTGTGGGGCGTGATCCCCGCTCTGTTTAAGGCCAAGTGGAAGACCAACGAGACCCTGTTCACCTTGATGATGAACTACGTGGCCACCTATCTGGTTGCCTTTTTCCTCCTGACCTGGACTCCCGACGGCTCCAGTACTCTGGGGCGTATCGAGGGGGTGGGCATGCTCCCCGTTCTCTTTGGAAATTCCTATGTCCTCATCATTCTTGTGGTGGCGATTCTGACCGTCGCCATGTACATCTACCTCAATTACACGAAGCACGGCTATGAGATTTCCGTGGTGGGAGAGAGTGAGAATACCGCCCGCTACATCGGTATCAGCGTGCCTAAGGTCATCATTCGTACCATGATCCTGTCGGGCGCACTCTGCGGACTGGCCGGCTTCCTCATCGTGGGCGGTCTGGATAGAACCATCTACACCGAATCCGTAGGCGGTCAGGGCTTTACCGCTATCATGGTCTCCTGGCTGGCCAAGTTTGATCCCATCGTCATGATCCTGACCTCCTTCCTGCTGATCTTTTTGGATCAGGGCGCGGCGCAGGTGGCTCAGGACTTCAATATGAGCGACGCCTTCCCCAGCATCATCACGGGTATCATTTTGTTCTTCATCATTGGTTGTGAGTTCTTTATCAACTATAAGGTCGTGTTCCGCTCGGCCAAGAAGGAGGTTAAGGAATGAAATACGTATTGGACTTTCTTCTGAATGCCATTCCCCTTGGCATGACCTTCCTCTACGGCTCTACGGGTGAGATCCTTACCGAGAAAGCGGGACATCTGAATCTGGGTATTCCCGGTATCATGTGCGTGGGCGCTGCGGGCGGCTGTGCCATGATCCAGGCCCTCGTGCTGGCAGGGAACGTCCCCGGCGTTTTCATCGTCCTGCTGGGTCTGCTTGCCTCCTTCCTGGCGGCAGGTCTTATGGGACTTCTTTACAGCGTCCTTACCGTTAGCTTCAAGGCCAATCAGAACGTGACGGGTCTGACCATGACCATCTTCGGTGCGGGCGTTATGCGCTTTATCATGGCGGGGCTGGGTCAGCAGAACCACGCCTACCTGAAGGCGCTCCCCATCTTCCGCTATCCTTTCTCTAACCTGCTTCCCGGTACATCCTGGCAGTATATGGGTATTATGGTCTATTTGGCCATTATCATTGCCGTGGTTGCATCCTTGGTGCTGACCAAGACCAAGGTGGGTCTCCATCTGCGCGCCGTGGGCGAGAATCCCGCCACGGCCGATGCCGTGGGTATCAACGTGGGCGCGTATAAGTACGGCGCAACCATCATCGGCAGCGGTATCGCCGGACTGGGCGGTCTGTTCTACATCATGAACTATGCAGGCTCTCCCGAGGCTTATAAGTCTATTGAGACCCTCGGCTGGCTCTCGGTTGCATTGGTTATTTTCGCTCTGTGGAGACCGCATCTGAGTATTTTCGGATCGGCCCTCTTCGGCGCTCTCTATTTGGCGGGCTCCTATATCCCCTCTATTCCCGCCTTCCAGCAGTTGGGGCTTCCCATGAGCTTTACTCAGCTCCTCAAGATGCTCCCCTACGTGGTCACGGTCATCGTGCTGACCATTTCCAGCGTGCGGAACAAGCGAGAGGATCAGCCCCCTGCGGCTTTGGGTATCAATTACTACCGCGAGGAGCGGTGATCTCGCTTTCCCAACCATAACAGAAACCGACGGCCCGCAGGCCGTCGGTTTTCTGTGGGGAGGGAAGGACTTCAAAAGATCTTTATTTGACAAAATTCTTACTCAATATGCTTGATTTGTTCACGATTATATGGTACAATAGTATATTGAAGCATTGTGTCCCAAAATATATATATTGGAGGTTTGTATGTCCCCTCGTGTTTCGAAAGAGAACTACTATCTCGATATCGCCCAGACCGTAGCCGAGCGCTGCACCTGTCTGCGCAAACGGTACGGCGCCATCATCGTCAAGAACGACGTGATCCTGTCCACAGGCTACAACGGCGCT
This sequence comes from Clostridia bacterium, assembly GCA_017532045.1. GTDB lineage: Bacteria > Bacillota > Clostridia > Oscillospirales > CAG-272 > CAMEON01. The sequence goes on from JAFXJW010000118.1 coordinate 7,235, forward strand.
CCCCGTGGCCGCGAGAACTGTATTGACCTGGGCTACTGTATGCGGGATAAGCTGAACATCCCCCGTGGCGAGCGCTACGAGATGTGCCGCTCGGTTCACTCAGAGGCTAACGCCATTATCAACGCCTCCCGTGAGCAGATGCTGGGCGCCACCCTGTACATGGTCTGCACCGATCCCAGGGACGGCTCTTTGGTGGCAGGCACCAATAGCTGCATGATGTGTAAGCGCATGATCCTCAACGCAGGCATTGCCCAGGTGGTCATCCGCGATACCCCCACCGAGTACCGTGTGATCAACACCCTGGAGTGGATCGAGAACGACGACTCCCTTTCGGGCGTTTTCGGTTATTGATTCCGCTCTCAGAAAGGAATTTTCATGAAAGCCTTGTCCCTGAAAAAATCCCTGCTGATCCTGTTGGCAGTTCTACTCTGCGCGCTGTCTCTGGCCTCCTGCAAGACCACCCTCAAGCCCGGAGACAAGGGACTTTACGATAAGCAGAAGGATATTACCTATAGTCATGCCTCCACGGTCTATGAGGCTACCGCTCTGGTCAAGGAGTACGGTAAGCTTGCCGTGACCTCCAAGGAGTCCTACACTCTCTATACCGTCCCCGGCGCTGATCCCACGGAAATGCTGGCTACCGAAGATTACAATATTGTTTATGCCGCAGGTTATACCATGCCCACTCTCTTGGAAATGGCGCCTACGGTTCTGCACATCTGCTCCAATACCTCCGCCACGGTCCATGAGCTGTGCCGTATAGACGACAGCGTAGATATTGCGTCTGTCGTCATGAGATTTACTGCGGGAGAGAATCTCCCCTACCCTGCAATTAGTCCTCTGCGGAGCTATAAGGCCTGCTTTGAGTCCACCCAGTACCCCGGCTTTTACTACTCTCTGACCTACGTGGAGTATTCCGAGGACTTGGAAATCGACGGGGTGAATCACGGCCGCTACTTCCTGCGCTCTGCCTTTGAGGGTGTCTTTATTCCCGTAGGGGATGAGATCCACAAGGCCATGGGCTTTACCGACTGACCCGAAAGGAGTCCCGTATGACCGATATGTACAACACCCCCGCCGCAGGGGATAAGATCAAAAAGCCCAAGCTCCATCCCGCGCGGATGCAGAAGACCCCCGCCCACCTGAACGGCGCCGCAGAGCTGGAGAAGCTCTGCTTCAGCTCCCCTTGGAGTGCCTCCAGCCTGGAGCTGCTCACCAACGACGGTATCGGCGTGGGCTACGTCCTCACCGTCCCCGCCGCCCCCGGCGCCGAGCCCACCGTAGCGGCCTACGGCGGCATGCTCATTACCGTGGACGAGGGACAGATCACCAACGTGGCGGTTCATCCCGACCATCGCCGCAAGGGCTTTGGCGCCGCCATCGTCCGCGCCCTTTTGCGCCACGCCAAGGATGCGAGGCTTGAGTCTGTGTCTCTGGAGGTGCGTGCCTCCAACACCGCCGCCATCGAGCTGTATAAGCGGGCGGGCTTTGCCGAGGCGGGCCGTCGCAAGGGCTTCTACACCAAGCCCACCGAGGATGCCTTGGTCATGGTTTGTAAGATCAAATAAGAAAATACCGACGCCTACGGGGTTTCCGTGACGTCGGTAATTTTTATAGGGGAATACCCCCTTTTTTTATTGAAAAGAGAACTCGTATCCGGATCAAAATCTTCGGGCGTAGCCGCACCGTCGGCAAAGCTCCTCGGTGGCGCATCGCCGTTGAAAGCCCTCCCGCATGGCCTCTGCTCGGGGGGAGGAGAGAATATCCTCCGTGGGGGTATCGAATATGTTGCCAAGGGTGATGACGCCCTCTCGGTCAAGACAGCAGGGAACTACCCGACCGTCGCAGAGGATGGCGAAATGATCCTTGAGGCCGTAGCAGAATACGCTGTTTCCCCGATCTGTGGCGGTCGAGTCCGGCCACTCAAAGCGGTCTCCGTACTCCAGGTGGAGCTTATCCCGTATCCGTGCCCCGCGTGAGGAGAATTTCCAGGGTGTCTCACCGCCGTCGGGGAAGCGGGTGCGGAGGTAGTCCAACGTGCGGGTATTGTTGCCCCCCAAAGCCTCTCCGTGACCGTCCAGATTCCACAGGCGCAGTACCGTCAGAATTCCGGTTTGGGAGGCCTCGTCGGCAAAGTCCAGAATGCCGTTCAGGTATGCTCCGTGGGCGTCTCCGTCCTCACCGTCCTCGAAGCTATGGACCGAGATATTGACCTTGTAGACCCCCGCCTCGATCATTTCCCGCCCTCGTGAGGGAAGGAGAGTTCCGTTGGTGGTAATGGCGGACCTGAAGCCCTTGGCGGAGGCCATACGGATGAAACTTGGAAGGTCGGGATGGGTCAGGGGCTCGCCCATAACGTGGTAGTACAGGTATTCCGTTACCCCTTTCAGGCGGTCGGTAACGGTGTCGAACTCGGACAGGCTCATGCGCCGCCGTGGGCGCGCCGTCCCGGGGCAAAAGGAGCAGGCACGGTTGCAGATGTTGGTGATCTCAACGTAAACACGGGAATACATGTCGGCCTCCTTTCTGCAAAGTGCTTCGTGTATGGACGAGAATTCAAATTTGGGTTTATCGGGCTGCGCCCGAAATGCGAAATGCAAAATGCAAAATGCAAA
>JAFXJW010000119.1 GCA_017532045.1 Clostridia bacterium
CCTACCGCAAGCTGAAGATCCCCGCATCCGGTTCTCTCCTGGAGGAAAAGAACGTGGAGATCCAGCAGATCAAGATCGACACCGATTGATGACATACGCACAGGGACGGTGGGAGACTGCCGTCCCTCGCTTTTACGAATCCGTGCAAGGATTTGGGCATATACTAATCTATAAATTGGAGTTCTGCAGCGAGATACAAGTTACAAGTTACAAGTTACAAGATACAAGATATGAAAAGCCATACGGCAATACCCGTTCTGTATCTTGTATCTTGTATCTCTGTATCTTGTAACTCTTCAATAAATCCCAACTCTCAGAAAGGACACCGCCATGGTTATACGAATACCTGCCGCATACGACGGACGCATTCTGCGCTCCTATCTCAAGCTGACCCTCGGTCTTTCCACGGCGGTACTGGCCAAGCTGAAGGCCCACGAGCGGGGGATTCTCGTCAACGGAGAACGGGTGACGGTTCGCTACGTGCTTCGCGGGGGAGACATTTTGGAGCTCTTCGACTGTGACACGAAGGAAACCGCCACCGAAACCGTCATTCCCTGCGAGCATCCGTTGGATATACTCTACGAGGACGAGTTTGTCATCGCCCTCTCCAAGCCTGCGGATATGCCCACGCACCCTTCCCACGGTCATCTCACCGACACGCTGGCCAATGCCCTGGCGTACCGTTATGCTAAGCGGGCAGAGCCCTTTGTGTTCCGTCCCCTGGGGCGATTGGATCGCAATACCAGCGGCGTTGTGGTGGCGGGCAAGACCCGAGCCGCCTCGGGGTGCTTGGGACGCTCTCTCATACAGGGGGAGGTCACCAAGCGGTACATTGCCGTGCTGGTAGGGGAGATGCCCGACGGCCACGGCGTACATACCGTGGACGCCCCCATCTACCGCATAGAGGAGCCCTGCGAGGGCGGGTACAGCAGCATCAAGCGGGCGGTGGGCGACCCCGAACAAAACGGTGCTGTCCGAGCCGTGACCCGCTACCGCATACTGGCCACGGGTAAGGGACACACCCTTGTCCTCTGTGAGCCCGTGACGGGACGTACCCACCAGCTCCGTGTACATCTCTCCCACCTTGGATACCCCATTCTGGGGGATGATCTGTACGGCGAGGCATCGCCTCGGATCACTCGCCACGCCCTCCACGCCCTGTCCCTATCCGTTCCCATGCCGTTTTCCCGTATGCGGGAGGATATCCGTGATACCGCAACTCCCTTTGCGGGGTGCGAGGACGGCTTGCCTCTCAATACCCCCACACCCGACGGATTCCTCCACATTTGGTCGCCTTTGCCTGCCGATATGACGGAGGTCGTGAGCGACCTGTTCCCCCACAGCGAGGTACTGTCTCCCCAACCTACGGTGGGCCTGCTTCGCACCCTGACCCTCTCCAAGCCCTGATGCCTCTCCGCTTCCCACACGAAAGGACGTTGATCATACATGAAATTTCCCTTTTCCCGTCAAAATAAATCCACAGATAACACTCCCGCCCCCCACAGTGAGAAATTCCCCCTTTTTGCCATAATTCTGTACGGCATAGCGGCGATCAGCCTGATCCTGTATACCGTTATGACGTACAGTCCTGCCTTTGCAGACCTGTTCAACCAGTCCGTATCGGCGGTGGTACGATCCGCCCTGTCCCTTCTGACCTCCTGGATCCCCTTTTCGGTGGGAGAGGCGATGATCCTGCTCCTCCCCCTGGGGCTGTTTCTGGTTCTGCGCCTTGCCGTTCGCCGCTACTGCGGCTCTTGGAAAGCCTCCTTCGTTTACGTGGGTATCCTACTTTCGGTAGTCGCCTCCCTGTTCTCGGTCTTTTCCCTCGGCTTTGCGGCAGGATATCGGGGCACTTCTCTGGATCAGAAGCTGGAGCTGGAACGTGCCCCCGTATCCGCGCAGGAGCTTTACGACACCGCCGTGATCCTCATTGACAACGTCAACGACCTGACGGAGGAGATTGGATTTGGCGGGGACGGATTCTCAGTCATGCCCTACAGTCTGAAGGGGATGAACCGTCACCTCAACGCCTCTTACAGACAAATTTCCCCCGAGTACCCCTTCATCACCCACGTGGACAGCCAGGTTAAGCCTGTCCTGATCAGCGAGGTCATGTCCCATATGCACATCACGGGCGTCTACTCCTTCTTCACGGGAGAGGCCAATCTCAACGTGAATTTCCCCGATTACACCCTCCCCTACACCGCCGCCCATGAAATGGCCCATCAGCGAGGTATTGCCAGAGAGGACGAGGCCAACTTCATGGCATTTCTGGTATGCATCGCCTCCGACGATCCCTACGTCCGTTACAGTGGCTACCTCAACGCCTACGAGTACGTGGCTTCCGCCCTGTACCGTGCCAGTCCCGACCTGTACTACAAGGCCGCAGGCCGTCTGAGCGAAGCCGTCAAGGGCGAAATGTCCGCCTACAACGACTTCTACGACCAATACCGAGACACCACCGCCGGTCAGGTTTCGGGAGCTATCAACAACTCCTATCTTCAGAGTCAGGGCACGCCCGGTACCGTCAGCTACGGCATGGTAGTGGATCTCACCGTAGCCTACTATAAAACGCAGGAATGAAAAACGCATCCGACCGAAGCTCCACGAGACACTTCGGTCGGATTCTGTTTTTAGGTCATTATGTAAATAAATTGTTAATTGTAGGTGTACATACTTGCCAAATTTGTGCAATTGTGATATGATATTATTGATATAACAGACGAAGAGGAGGACAATTGTCAGAACCGGTCTCTATTTTGAACTGATTCTTAGGACGTTGTCTTATTTTTTTCTTATTTTTGAATTTTTGATTTTATTGCATATATTTTCCTCATTCACCTAACCCACCCCTGACTTTGTCCGTGGTTTCCCTTCGCGGTGCCACGGTACACATATATAACATATGGATACATTGTTGATCAAGGGCGGCCGCCGTTTGAACGGCACCATTGCTATCAGCGGAATGAAGAACGCCGCTCTCCCTATCCTATTTGCCTGTGCACTCAACTCTGAGCCCTGCATCCTTCATAACGTTCCCGAGGTCAGCGACGTAGAGACCACTCTGCATATTCTGGCCGCCTCCGGCTGCACCGTGACCCGTCTCTCCCCTACCACGGTGGAGATCAACGGCGCAAGCTTCCGCGCGGGTACATCCCCCGCCACCGCCGTCAGCACCATCCGCGCCTCCTCCTACCTCATGGGCGTGGAGCTGGGTCGCTTCGGTTTCACCAGGATCGCTTTCCCCGGCGGTTGTAAGTTCGGCGTTGCTCGCCCTTTGGATTACCACACTCGCGCCTTTGAGATCATGGGCGCCGAGATGGAGGTAAGCGGTCAGGGCTTCTACGGCGAAGCCCCCGAGGGTCTTCGTGAGGGCAAGATCATTCTGGACATGGCCTCGGTCGGCGCTACCGTCAACATCATGCTGGCCGCCGTCCTGACCCACGGCACTACCGTCATCGGTAACGCCGCCAGAGAGCCCCATATCGTGGATCTCGCCAACTTCCTCAACATGTGCGGCGCCCGTATCCTCGGTGCCGGAACATCTGAAATTCGCATTGATGGCGTTAGCAAATTGCATGGTTGCCATTACACGGTCATTCCCGATATGATCGAGGCGGGTACCTACATGTGCGCCGTTGCCGGCACCGGCGGACGGGTCACGCTGACCAACGTCATCCCCAAGCACCTGGAGTCCATTATCTCCAAGCTCACCGAAATGGGAGTAACGGTCGAGGAAGGCGAGGACCGCATTACCGTCATCTCCACCGGCCATCTCAAGGGCGCTACCATCACCACTGCCGTGTATCCCGGCTTCCCCACGGATATGCAGCCCCAGTTCGGCGCTCTCCTGTGCGTCGCCCAGGGTATGGGCATCATCAACGAGAAGATCTGGGACAATCGTTTTGCTTACCTGGACGAGATCGCCCACATGGGTGTCACCGTCACCCGCTCCGGCAACACCGCCTGGTTCCCCGGCGGCCAGAAGCTCCAGGGCTCTTCGGTGGCCGCTACCGATCTGCGAGGTGGCGCGGCTATGGTTATCGCCGGTCTTTTGGCTAACGGTATTACCGAGATCACCAATCCCCATTTCATTGACCGAGGCTACGATGATCTCATCGGTAAGCTCCGCACCCTGGGTGCCTACATTGATCGACGCGAGGTTTTTCCTGAAAGCACTCCTATAACTGTCAATGCCCGGTCGTGAGTGCCGACTGCCAAAAACCGTAAAGCTCAGGATCGCAAATTGACAAAATGACCAATTCCTTCCCGCTTTTGCTCCTATAAAGGTGCCAAACGGGTCTAAAAGCACTCCAAACCACCGAAAAACGGGTTTGGGGTGCTTTTTATGTGCCCGGTTATATATTTTTTGATATGCCCAAGTTTCGACATATCGTTTTTCATATGTCCAAAATCCGACATATTATTTTTGATATATGACCGATTTCGGGGAAAAATCGGGTGCTTGGAGCTCGTTTTTCCCTGTCGAGTCGTAGAAGAAATTGACAGAGCATCGGTTTTGTGCTATAATAAAAAACAAGAAACAGGATGGGAGGCGACCTATGAAAAAGCTCCTCATTACAGGCTTTGGTCCCTTTGGCGGCGCAGACCGCAACCCCGCCCAAGAGGCGGTGATGGCCCTTCCCTCGGTAATCGGCGATTACGAAATCACCCCTCTGGAGATCCCCACGGTTTTCGAAAAGGCCGCCGAGACGGTACTCCAAGCCGCCGAGATTCTTTGTCCCGACGTCATACTCTGTATCGGGCAGGCGACGGGACGGGCGACCATCACCCCCGAGGTGGTGGGCATCAATCTGCGGGATGCTTCCATTCCTGATAACGCAGGAAACCAGCCTCGACACACCCCCATCGTCGAAGGCGCTCCGGCGGCCTACTTCTCCACCCTCCCCGTGCGAGAGATGGTCACAGCGGTACAGGTAGCAGGGCTTCCCTGCTCCTTGTCCTACTCGGCAGGTGTGTTCGTGTGCAACGATCTGCTCTACACCCTGCTCCACCATTACAGCGAAACAGGCACCCGTGTGGGCTTTATCCACATCCCCTGCCTCCCCGAGCAAGCGCGGGAGGGATGTCCTTCCCTGCCCCTCGACGAGGTTGTGCGGGGGCTCACGGCGGCCATTGAGGCGATCTCGGCGGAGGGATAACCCCCTGTTTCCCGTAGGGGCGTTCATTGAACGCCTGCGGGCGACCTATGGTCGCCCCTACGAATTGTAGGGACAGGCGTCCTCGACTGTCCGTTTTCACGGCGGGAGCAAGCCCCCGCCCTACGAAAAGCAAAAAGCCCTGCATGAGCAGGGCTTTTGTATTGTGTTGCGCCAAATTTGCGCCAAGGTCACACCAACATTTAACGCTATTCAGCTTGACAAATTAGAATTTGTTTGTACGCTTCACTTGAATCAATTGTAATCAAACTCAAAATCACCATCCACGCACTTGCCTGTCGATTCCAGAATAACGTAAATTGCTTTTTTACTATCGTATTTATCATCAAGTGTAATCGTTTCATCGTATGATTCTCCGCCCTTGACTGTACGGAGCAATTCTTTTTTACCGTCAACACCGATATAAATGTTCATTTCGCCTTCGGCAAGGCTTGCTTCAAGATCCAGCGTATGCTCAGCGGCACCATCTCTTCTTAATTTGAAATTATACGTTCCCTTAAAGGTATCAAATTCCATACTTGCTTCATCGCCCTGACATGAAGTAATCAAAATGGTTGCGAAATAACTCTTGACATATCCACCACAACTACAGAACAAAGCGAGTGTAAGCACCAGTACCAATACAAAACCCATTTTTTTCATATTTGTTTTTCTCCTTGTACTTTGTTTTATCAAATTCAAATTTATCGATTAGATACCTAACTAAGATAATTATATCACAGAACCGAGTAAAAGTAAATAGGACGGCAGAGTTTTTACAAATTGAACCGCCCTTGTCCGTAGGGCGGGGGCTTGCTCCCGCCGCAAAAATTCACAACCCTGAACGGCGGCACCAAGGCACCGCCCTACGAAAAGCAAAAAGCCCTGCATGCGCAGGGCTTTTGTATTGTGTTGCACCAAATTTGCACCAACCAACCGGGGCACTTAACGCTTATTTTCAAAAAATGTGAGTTACACTATTCCAAGCACCAACTGGAAGGAAACAAATCCGTTACCGGCATCGTCGGAGAGGTAGACTGCATTCAAGTAAACAATTTCACCATCGGTCAGAGTAACTTAATATCCCACCTGTTCCTGTCGCATTTTGCCCGAAGTACCTGTTGAGGAGTGAATGTTTATGTTCACAAGTTCCATTGAACTAACACTTCTGCCGTCGATGTAGCTTGCCATTTGCTCTATAGCATCATCAGCCTTCTCGCTTGCCTGGGGATGCAATAGGGCTTTAGCGTCGGACACACGGTTTTCTGTCATCAGAGACATCATTTCTTCAACCCTTGGTGTAGATTCCGCCTTGTCTTTCATGGCACCTGAAATGTTAGTGGTAAAATTGCACGCTGTCAAGCAACTTATGATACCCAGGATAACCAAAGTTAAGCAAATTGTTTTCTTCATTTTTTAGACTCCTTTCAAAATAAAACTGTTTAATCGGTTTAAAAATAAAAGTGCGTATATCGTGTGATTTCGTGCGATATCGTGAATATCGTGAGTATCATCGCATAAAGTGTTGCACCAAATTTGCACCAAAATTACACCAACATTCAACGCTGAATCTTTTTATCCGTTATAACCCATATAACAATAGCGAGAGCAAAAACTATACCGAAATAAAGCAACATTCCATTAGATTTGGGATACGCATCAAATAGTGCATTCCAATCGTATATAGCTCCAATAGAATTTATAAAAGAGTGATATGCAGCACAAGCGAGAACGCTCTTGGTTGCTTTGTAAATTGCGGCACTTACAAAAGCCCAAACG
>JAFXJW010000120.1 GCA_017532045.1 Clostridia bacterium
ATCGTAGTACAGGCGAAGCTCGGCGGCGGCGTAGTTGCGGAAGTTATCGCAAAAGCGCTTCAGGCTGACCTCCTCCTCGTACCTGCGGGCGTCGTAGACTCGCTTATTTTCGTCGATGCGGGAGAGCATACAGAAGCGGGGGGCACCCTCCTCCACGTCCTCAGAGACGTCCTTGGCGGGGCCGGCGGTCACGGCGGTGGGGGAGACCGACTTACCCGCGCCTTGGCTTTGGATCACGACGTTTGCCGCGTTGGCTGTCTTGTTTTTTCCGTCGTTGGTCAGCATGAATGCCACCAGAACGGCGATAATGGCAACGAGCAGAGCCAAGTAGCCTGCGATGGCATACTTGGAGGCCGCCCATTCCAGTACGGTGTTCAAGGCGCTGAGGGCGCCTGTCTCACCGATCAACCATGTTGTATGTATCATGTCTATCTCCCCTTACTCATCCGACTCCGCAGGCGCAGCCGATGCTTCGGTTTCATGCGACTCCGCAGGCGCAGCCGATGCTTCGGCTTCATCCGACTCCGCAGGCGCAGTCGATGCTTCGGCTTCGTCCGACTCCGCAGGTGCAGTCGATGCTTCGGCTTCGTCCGACTCCGCAGGCTCAGCCGATGCCTCGGCCTCGTCTGACTCCAAAACGGCAACCGATACTTCCTTGTGTTTCACAGCCTTACAGCAAAGGGGAACCTTATCCTCTCCGAAGATCTTGTCCAGGGTCTCCAGAAGGTCTTGCTCGCCCGAGGAGATCTTGCCCTCGGTGAGGGACATGATCGTAGGCAACAGATTCACGCAGAGAGCGCGATCCAGAGCGGCGAAAATATCCGTCTCTGTCACCGTGGCCAGCGCAAGGTACTTCTCCATCTGCAGCCACTGCTTGTTGCCAATATGGAAGGTGGCGTGGGATGCCGTGTAGGCCTCCAGCGCATCGATCTTCTTCCAGAGATCCTCGCTCATGGCGAAGCGACCCTTCTGCTGCTGGATCAGGTGATCCAGCTGGTAGTAGCCCAGTCCGGCGGGAGGATTCTTCTCATTTGCCTCCTCACACTCCGAGAAGCTCAGCTGTAGGTGGGTGGCCGTCTTGAGAATGCTTGCCTGAACATCGTCCAGTCTCTCGCCGTGAGCCAGCTCCACCATGAACCAGAGGTTTTGGGGGAGGGTAAAGGTTGCGGTGGGATCCTTGACGATGATGCGGTTGGCACGCAGAGGATTGCTGAAATATTTGGTGTAGGGCATGAACAGATCCGCCAGCTCCTCGGCTCGCGCGTTACGGAACACGGCCAGATGAATGGCGTTTGGTTTCTCCTTGGCGTCCTCTATGAGCTTGACCAGGTCGGTTTTTTCGAAGCCGCCGTCCCCGCTCCTTCGGAACATGAGATGGGTATCCAGATATTCCCTGCGAACGGTATCCATGCAGGCGGGAGAACCGAAATACTCGGCAAGGAGATGGCAGAATCGCTTGGTGTTCGCGCCCTTGGTGTTGATCACCGCAAGGCGGGACGCGCCCATTGCGGCCACAAGATGGGTCGCCTCGGCTGCGGACAGATTGATTCCGCGGGTCTGCATGAAATTGGCCAGATCCTCGGTGACATCCGATAGGGTATAGTTCAGGTCGATGTATCGGGAGGTGTCGTCCACGTATACCTTTTCCTCCACCGCCGTATCCACGGTGTCCGCCACGGTGTCGAACTCCTCCACGAAAAGCTCTTCAATGGAGTTGAATTCCTTTTCCACGGCGGCCTCGAGTTGTCTTGCTTTAGCCATGTCAGCCTCTGCCTCCTGATTCTTGTTCTTTTTCTTTTTTCTGCGTCGGTTTACGGCGAGCAGCGCAACGGCGCCCGCCAGGGATAATCCGCCGCATATATATCCGACCGCTAAAAACGCATTGGCGGTGAGATTGGCGGCGCTGTGACTTGAGAGGGCCCTTGAAAGGGCGTGCCCAAGGATGGGGAACGTCACCGTCAAGGCCATCAGAAATACGGCGGGCAGGATGAACCGCAAGCCCCGTGTCGGAGGGGTCTTTTTCAGCTCCACCACGTACTTGTCCGTAAGGATGTTGGAGCGGGTCTGCAAATAATCCGAGATGTGCTCCTCACAGGGGGGATAGACCGATCCCCTTACGGGAAGCTTCTGCGTCAGACGAATATCCTTTACCGACGCGCCCACGTATACGGTGTATTCACCGCCCTCGAGAACCCATCTGTCCTCCTCTGCGTCGTAGAAGGACACGTGGGAAAGATCCACCCGAACATCTCGGGCCTCCCCGGGTTGCAAGGGAATTCTTGCGAAGCCGCACAGCTCCCTTACGGGGCGGATGCGGGCAGACGCGGCTTTCCCGATATAGACCTGCGCCACCTCGGTGCCCGGTCTCGTGCCCACGTTCTTCACGGTGAAGATCGCCTCCTTGGTGGTTACCCGCAGATTGGAGTAGCTGAAGGAGGTATAGCTAAGACCGTGTCCGAAGGGGAAGGGGACGGGGATGTCCGAGCTGTCGTAGTGACGGTAGCCCAGGAACTGTCCCACCTTGTTCTTTCCTGTGTTTTTGCAGTGTCTCAGACGGGCGAAATGCTGTGTCGTGTTCTCGTACAGGGAGCAGGCCAGTCTGCCGGAGGGGGAGGCGCGGCCGGTGAGCAGATGAGCCAGAGCGGTTGCGCTGTCCGCGCCCCCAACGGGAGCCAGAAGGAGGGAGGCTACGTCGGAGGAGAAGGCCACATCCAGGGGATGCTCGCAGTCTACGATGCCCACGATCTTGCTCTTGTAGGGTGCCAGCGCATGGAGAAGCTCGGCTTGGCCGGCGGGGAGGGTCAGCACCCTTTGCTGAAGCGCCAGTTGACTTGCCTCCTTGGAGCGGCCCAAAAAGACCAGCACGGTGTCGGCCTTCTGAGCCAAGGCGATAGCGCCCTTGGTGTCCACACCGCCTGTGACGGCATGGGGGTCGTAGCCGTCGATCCGACCGATCACCGTAACGTTCATTTGTTGACGGAGCGCCTCGGTAACCTCGGACAGCGCCGAGGCGTGGCCGATGACGGCCACTCGGCTTCCGGCCTTGAGGGGAAGGATTGCGTTCTCGTTCTTCAACAGAACGCAAGAGGCGGAGAAGGGATCTGTGGAGGGGGGGATGGGGGACTGGGGATCCTGCTCCGAGACCCGGGCTACGGTGTGGGCGAAATCCAGCACACGGCTCACGGCCTTGTTCAGCATTTCGTCGCTGACGGCGCGGCCGTCTGCTAGTGCCTCGTCCAGATCCTCCATGGTAACGATCTCGTCCTCGATAGCCTTCAGAATGTAGCGGTAGTTGTCGTAAGCGCTCTCCAAGGCCGCCGAGCCGCCATGGATCACGATTTTTCCGTCCAGAATGGCGGTCAGGGTCTCGTCATCGTTGCGGGGTCTGCACAGGCGAGCGGTTCCGTTCAAAATATTGATGGCGCTGTTGGACGTGAGCAGCCTCTCGTTAACGTCTTTGTATCCGCCCGGCAGAGCCTTGCCGGCGGTCATAACGCCGGTATAACTCGTATTCTGGGCAGCCATGACGTAGGGCTTTAGAACCATTTCACCGATGGTCGCCATATCAGGCTGGATATCCAACTGCTCCACGTCGCTCTCCGTCAGGTAAAGGCCGTCAAGACAGCAGTCACCACCCGCGCGGCGGACACCCGCCGCAAAGGCGGATGCCAGTACGCCGGAAAGGAAGGGGTCCTCCGAGAGTGCCGTTTGATAGATGTTCAGAGCAGGCTTGGCGACGGGGGTCAGCAGAAGCCTTGCCTCGGGCAGGCGTTGGTTGGCGGCGGATACCGCCCGAAAGCTGACCTGCTCGATCAGCGCAGTGTCCCAGCTACTGGCCAAGCGGGAGGGGCTGAGCCCCTCGTATTGCTCGGAGATCAGCGTCTCCAACGCCTGAACGGATATGCGGGGGATTCCCATGTCGGTCATTTCAGGCCGAGACAGGCTTCGAATATCCGTCAGAAGCAAGAGCTTTTGCTTCATGGTCAGCTTTTCAATTACTTCGTTATGGTTAAGCATTGTTGTCTCCTGCTTCCTCAACAAAATATACAAGGTCCAAAATCTTGACCAGGTCTTCTCCGCGGGACACGCTACCGTCCTTGGAGTAGGTTACGGTGATGACGTCACCGGCAGAAACCGCTATTTCGAGCTCCCGGACGGGTTTCTCCATAGTGCCGCCGGCGTAGGTGATATCTATGCCATTCTTGCGGACGATCAGCATGTCACAGTTGTCTTCGGTGGAAACGTAGTATCGGTACGTGAACACCATGGACTCCTTGGCCTCCAGCGTTATGGTTGCGGAGCTGTTGTCGTCCTGATTCGTGGATACGATCTCGCCGTCCTCGGTGATGGTAAAGGGGTTGGCCGCATCGTTGGTCACGTTCCATACATCATGCAGGCTTATGGTCACGAACCGCTTGTCGCATACGAGACAGGCGTATCCGCCGTCATAGGCCTCCAGAGTGTGGGGGGCGAAGCTCTCATTCTCCTGATCCCAGGATTCTTGGCAGCGGTAACAGGTGTACCTCGTTACGCCCTTCTGGGAGCAGGTATTCTCCTGAATGACGGTAGCGGAGCAGCTCGGATCCGTAATGATGGAGCCGTCACTGGAGTAGGTCCACTGACCCTCGCCGTGGACACACTCCACGTAGTACCGTACCGAATAACTGTCCGTGTTGACGCCCTCGGTCAGGGCGTCGAACTGTTGGGCTGTACCCATGTAGAAGATGTTATAGCCCGAGAAGCTGTTCCAGTTCACGTGGGAGACGGATGCGGGGATCACGATGGAGCTGTAGCCGGAGAGGCTTGCCGTTACCTGATAGGAGGTAACCGCCCCGTCAATGACCAGCTCGGGCAGGACGTATCTTCCGTCGTAGCCGTCTCGCCGGACGCGGGCGAACATGCTCCACACGCCACCCTCAAGGATAAACTTGTAGGTATAGCCGCTTTGGTCCATGTTCACGATCTCCAGGCTCTCCTCGCTCATGGACGTGTGGATGACCTTGGCGTAGCGGGCCACGGAGCCGTTTCCGTAGTCCCCGACGGTCAGGGACAGGTTGCTGAGATTGTAGATCTCCAACAGATTGACGCAGCCCTCGAAGGCGGTCTCTCCGATGGCTATCAGGCCGGAGGGAAGCACGATCTGCTCCAGATTGGCATTGCTTGCAAAGGTGCCGGGCAGAATGTCGGTGATGGAGGTGTTGTTCTCGAAGGATACGGTCTTCAGGCTGTAGCAGTTGTTGAAGGCGTTCATGCCAATGCTCTTGACCTGATCTCCGATCTGTACGTGCTCGATGTAGGGGTTGCCCTGGAATGCGCCGGGCAGAACGGAATAGGCGTTTACGGTGGCGCCGTTGTAGGAGAACGACCCGAGAACGATATTCGCGTCAGTTCCGTCGTATTTCTCCAGCATCCATACGTCTCCGCTGTTCAGGAATTGGTAGCTGCCGATGCTTACCTCGGTCAGCGGAGGATCGCTGAGGGAATCGTGGATGATGAGGGCGTATTTCGCCACGCATCCGTGGTCGTTCGAGCCAATGGTCAGATCCAGCGGACTGAGGTTGTAGACCTCCCGAAGGGAGGTGCACTCCCAGAATGCGTTATATGCAATTTCGGTCAACGTAGAGGGCAGGGTTATCCGCTTCAGTTCGTAGCACCATGCAAAGGCGTACTCGGGAATGTGGGTCAGGGCGTTGTTTTCCTCGAAGATTACGTACTGCAACGATCCCATGTTTGAGAATGCGGAATCGCCCAGATGCTTGACCGCATCTGTGATCGTGAGGGAGGTAATGCCGTAGTTGCCCCCGAATGCCGAGCTCAGAACCTCGTAGGAGGGAACCTCCTTGCCTTCGTAGGTGAAAAAGTCCAGCGTGATGTCGCCGCCGGGCCCATTATACCCGATCAGCAGCCAGGTGTCGTTGCTCTTGGTGAATTCAAGGTCGTTGATCGTGACCGTGGTCAGAGGCTCTTCCTCCGACGAGGTATGGACGATGTAAGCGTTCAGCGCTACCTCTCCGTTGCCGTAGTCGCCTCTCGTGATGGTGAGGGGGGAGAGATCGTAGACCTCTCGGAGATCGTAGCAGCCGGCGAAGGCCTGATCGCCGATTTGTACGACTGCGGCGGGGAGAGTCACAGAGCGTAGGGTCTGTCGGTTGTGGAAGGCGAACTGCGCGATGCGGTAGCTGTCAGATTCGGACTCGCCAACCGAAATGGCGGCGGGGAAGGAGAGGGTATCGTTCTCGCCGGTGTAGTCTATCACGTACCAGCTGCCGTCATCCGCCAAAAGGAACACGAAGCCGTCGATGGAGGCCTTCGTTACCTCGGCGTCGCTATCTCTGTACACCAGACAGTTGTCCAAGAGTCCCGAGTCATCATTCCACTGTCCAAACGTGAGAGCCGACTGGTTGTACACCTCGTAGAGCGCATATGCGCCGGAGAATGCATAGCGTCCTACCGATTGGCAGGTCTCGGGAAAGGTAAAGCTCTTCAGCGCATAGCAGCTTTCGAAGGCGTAAGATCCGATGGACTGGAAGGACTCGCCGATGTCCAGCGTCCTCAGCGCATGGCAGGATTGGAACGCGTAGCTTCCGATGGAGGTAATGTCTTGGGTGTAGACGACTTCCTCGACGTAGTAGCAGGACTGGAAAGCGTAGTCCTTGACGGTGGTGCTATTGGTGACCGTTACCTTCTTCAGTCTGCTGGGGATGTTTCCGTACCCGTAGGGGTCAAACAGGGCGGTGAGCGTTGTGTCGTTGTCACGGGAGGTGCCCACGAAGGGGAGCTCCAGCTCCTCCAGAGAGGAGCAACCGCGCAGCGCGTTGTAGCCGATATAGGTGACGGATGTGGGAATGGAAAGGGCGCGGATCTGGGAGCAATTCTCAAAGGCGTTGGCGCCGATGCTCACGATGGAGTCGGGGATGGAAAGCTCCTCCAGGCTTGTACAGCTGTAGAAGGTGTATTCGCCGATACTCTCGACGGTGTCGGGAATGGTGAATTCGGCAAGGGAATAGCAGTAGCTGAAGGCGTAGTTGCCGATGGCGGTTACGTCGCAATCGTAAACGATCTCCTGAATGTTCGAGCAGTCGGAGAAGGCATAGGCCTTCACGGTGCTGCTGTCGGTGACGGTGACCTTCTTCAGGCTGCCGGGGACGCTTCCGTTCCAGTAGCGGTCAAACAGGGCGGTGAGCGTTGTGTCGTTGTCACGGGAGGTGCCTACAAAGGGGATCTCCAGCTCCTCCAGAGAGGAGCAGTCGCTCAGCGCGTTGTAGCCGATATCCGTAACCGACGCGGGGAACGCCAGGGTGCGGATCCGGGAGCAGCCCGTGAAGGCGTTGGAGCCGACCTGCTCCAGGGTGTCGGGGAGGGAAAGCTCTGCAAGGGAATGACAGTAGTAGAATGCCGAGTCACCGATTCTTTCGACTGTTTCGGGGACGGAGAAATCGGTCAGGGAATAGCAGTAGCTGAAGGCGTAGTTGCCGATGGCGGTTACGTCGCAATCGTAAACGATCTCCTGAATGTTCGAGCAGTCGGAGAAGGCATAGGCCTTCACGGTGCTGCTGTCGGTGACGGTGACCTTATGCAGATTGCTGGGAACGCTGCCGCTCCAGCCACCGAACATCTCGTAAAATCTTGTGTCATTGTTTCGGTCTGTGCCCACGAAGGGGATCTCCAGCTCCTCCAGGGTATCGCAGCCGTACAGCGCGTAGTAGCCCATATAGGTAACCGACGCAGGGATGGTAAGGGCTCGGATGCCGGAGCAGCTCTCGAATGCGCCGGTTTCGATGCGCTCCAGTGCGCCGGGGAGGGACAGCCCCTGCAGGGAATGGCAGGAACGGAATGCGTACTCACCAATGCTCACCACGGTGTCGGGGATGGAGAACTGTGTCATGGAAGAGCAGTTATCAAACGCATAGCTCCCGATCGTGGTCACGTCGCAATCGTAGACGATCTCCGAAATGCCCGAGCAATTCGAGAAGGCAGAGTCCTTTACGTAATTGCTGTTGGTGACGGTGACCTTTTTCAGGCTGCCTGGGATGTTTCCGTACCCGTAGGGGTCAAACAGGGTGGCGAGTGTTGTATCGTTATCACGGGATGTGCCCACGAAGGGGATCTCCAGCTCCTCCAGGGCGTAACAGCCGTTCAGCGCATAGTAGCCGATGTAGGTGGCCGACGCGGGGATGGATATTCTTTGGATACCGGAGCAATACTCAAACGCATAGTCTCCGATGCTCTCCACCGTATCGGGGAGGATCATCTCGCAGAGGGATGTGCAATCTCCGAAGGCGCGGTCGCCGATGGTCTTCAGGTCGCAATTCAGGGTGATGGTCGTGATCTGTGTACAGCCCTCGAAGGCAGAGGCGGCAATGGAGGAGGCGTTGGTCAGGGTCACCTCGGTCAGCGTGGGGGGAACGGGGTCCGTCGCCTGCTCCGAGAAGAAGTAGGAAAGGGTGCGGGAGCTGTCGGGGCTTTGGCCAATGAAGGGAATCGTGATCTTTTCCAGAGAGGTGCATCCCGCAAGCATGTTGCTTTCCAGGCGGGTCACGGAGCTGGGGATATAGATTTCCTTCAAGGAGGTGCATCCCGAGAATGCGCCGGAACCGATTTCGGTGACGGCTTCGGGAAGAGTCAGGCTTTTCAGGCCGGAGCAGTTCTGGAATGCCCTGTTGCCAACAGACAAAAGGCTGTTAGGGAGCAGGATGCTTTCCACAAAGGAGCAGTCCGAAAAGGCTTCGTCGGCCAGGGACGTTGCGTTGGTGATTCGTACGTATTGCAGTCTTGTGGGAACGGATTCCGCCAGATAGGTCAGCTTGTCGGCCTCTTCTTGGGTAGATCCCATAAAGGGAATTGTCAGGGTCTCGAGCCCGACGCAACGGTTGACAAGATTTTGTCCGATCTCGGTAACGCCGGAGGGGACGGTCAGCTCGCGGATGGAGGAGCAGCCCGCAAAGGCTTCCTCGCCCAGCTTGCTCACCGAGGAGGGGATCGTAATGGCGGTCAGCGCCTCGCAATCGGCAAAGGCTTCCTTCAGGATCTCCCGGGCCTTTTCGGGGAGGGTCACGGATGTCAGCGCCGAGCAGCCGCAGAATGCCTGCTCGTCGATAACCGTGACTGTGGTAGGCAGGGACACGGTTTGAAGCGATGCGCAGCCGCTGAACGTGCCTTTTTCAATCTTTTCCAGCTCGGGGGGGAGAAGCGCCGCCTCCAGAGACGTACAGGAAGAGAAAGCATAGGCGCCAACACTCTCAACTCCGCTCAGCCAGGAGGCGTCCTTCAGGGAGGAGCAACCCGAGAATGCGTAGGCCTCCACCGTCTGTACGGCGTCGGGCACGGTGACTGCGTGGAGAGAGGTACAGTCCTCAAACATACCCTCGGAGATCGCCGAAAGGTTGGCGGGGAGCTGTATCGATGCCAGAGAGGAGCATCCGACAAAGGCGTGCGCTCCGATCTCAGAAGTGGCTTCGGGGAGCAGAACGGATTGCAGGCCGGAGCAATTTTCAAAGGCATACTCTCCGATGCGCTCTGCGTTTCCGTACAGGGAGACGGCGGTCAGAGCGTCGAACTCCGCAAAGGCGTAGTCGGGAATCTCCCCCGCATTCCGCACGGTCAGGGTCTTCAGGGCGTGGGTGGTTTCCCCGAACAGGCTGTTCAGGGGGGCGGCCTTCTCGGCACTCTCTCCCATGAAGGGGATCGTCAGGGTCTCAAGGCTCGTGCATCCGTTCAGGGCATCCGCCTTTATGGTGGTTACCGAGGAGGGAACGTCCAGCCGAGCGAGCGCGGAGCAGTCCTTGAAGGCGCTATGCTCGATGGTCTCCAGCTCGGCGGGCAGGGAGATGCTCTTCAGTCCGGAGCATCCCAAGAAGGCGCTTTGAGGAATGACACGCACCCCTGCGGGTATGACTACCTCGATCAAGGATGTGCAGCTTCGGAACGCGCCGGAACCGATGGAGGTTACGGTGTCGGGAAGGGTCAGATCCGTCAGCCTGGCGCATCCACCAAAGGCATTATCGCCGATGTGTGTCACGGCCTTTGGCAGCCGGATGGACACCACGCCCCCGCACCCGAGGAATGCGTTGCTTCCGATGCTCGTGGCTTGGGTGATCACGATGGACCGCAGGGTCTGGGGGATCTGGTCGCTGCCGCCAAAGAAGTATCCCACCTTGTCCTTGCCGACTTTGTCAAGACCCGCATAGGGGGACGTCAGGGCGGTGAGGGAGTGACAGCCCGCGAGTACGCCCTCGCCCATGTCCGCAAGAGTGTCGGGGAGGATGATCTCGGTCAGCTCCGTACATCCCGCAAAGGCGCGGTCTCCCAGGGAAACCAATTGGGTCGGGAGAGAGATCTCGGCAAGGGACGTACATCCGGCGAAGGCGGAGGAGGGAATGACGGTCAGGCTGTCGTTGAGGATTACGTTTTTCAAGGAGCGGCAATTGGAAAAGGCGCCTGCCCCCAGCTCGGTAACCTCAGGGATGACGACTGTGGACAAAAGGTGACACGAGGCAAAGGCGTTTTGCCCGATGGAGGGCGAGCCCTTGACGGTGACGGATCTCAGCATCCGTCCTTCGAAGGCCCCGTCATCAATGGATGCCACGGGGTGTCCTTCTATACTGGTGGGAATGACGATGTTTCCGGCTTTTCCGTTGTAGGCCACAATGCTGATGGGGCCGGTTTCGTGATCGTCCGTTACGAATCTGAAATCCACGCTGCTCAGCGTGAAGAACTCCTCGGTTGCCATGAAGTTCTTGAGCTGAACGGCGGCGAATATACCCACGATCAGCAGGATGGCCGCCATGGAGGCCACCAAAAGCTTGGGGGCGTTCAGGGTTCTGGCCGACACGCGGCTGGACTCACCGTGCATTTGCTTGGATAGCTGCTCCTTGTCAACGGGGGGCGTATCCGAGCGGTTCTCGTAGGAGGCAGACAGCGCTCCGTCATGGAGGCGGTAGGTGTAGTCTCCGTACTCGGCGTACACCATCTCCACGGTGAAATCAATGCAGGCCCGATTCAGCTTGATGGGGCCATTAAGGGTGGCGTCCTCGCCGCCCTCAATGGACAGATTCCGCTTTACAACCGTCTCGGTTGCGATCAGGCTTCCCTTGACGTCGTACTGCTTTACCTTGAAGCATACGGTATCCGCCCGCTCCGCCCGATCGTTGTGCAGACGGAGAAGCAGATATTTTGCCCCCTTCCGGCGAAGCATGATAAACTGCTTGACCGATACAAGCTCTTCGAATTGAGGGGCTGTGTAGGCGCCCTTGGCTATAATTTCTTCTCTACGCATATCTCAATCTCACTTTTTCTTATTCTTGAGGAGGATCGCAAGGGACAGAGCTACCGTGCCTACGGCTGCGGCTGCCAATGCGACGCTGAGAACGGCGACGTTCTCCGCCATGGACGCGGCGTAGCTTTCCCGAAAGACCTTTCCAAACAAGTGAGCAAAGCTCAGATTCATGCAAAAGGCCGTAACCATGGCGGTGGCGCAGGTCGCGAGTCCGTAGAACACGAGCTTGCGGGCCGAGACTCTGGCGCGCGCAGCCTTGGGGAATATTCGCCGGTTCACCTGATTCAGCTCTAGCGTTACGTATGCCGTTTCGGGCGGCAGCTCGATCTCGTCGGTGTATAGGCTGTCCTCCACGAGCTGCTGTACGTTCAGGATCTTAAACACACGGTCCGACGTATCGAACAGCACCACGTCGTATCGGAGGTAGTCGATCCCCTCGTCGAGCTTGCAGGTCAGGGTCTTACGCTCGTCGGCGACGGCTATGACGTACTGCTTGATGAATTGCCGCACGAACCAGTTGGGCTCGTACAGGAAATACATACCGTCGGTTGCCGTCTTGTATTTTCGGATGCCTCTGTCCGAGGTCTGTCCGATTGAGTACTCACTTCCCAGAAAGCATTTGGGGAAGACCAGCATTTCTAAAATGAAAAAACAGGCTACGCTGCCCGCCAGCAAAAGAATCCATCCAAGCATTTCTATTTACTCCTCCGTCGGGAAAAATTTCGCTCCATCAAATCAACGCCCGCGCACGTGCGAACTATATATAGAATAAATAATATTTTACATCAATAAGAAGAAAAAGTCAATGGATATAACGGAGAAAACACCGCCCGCTTTCTGTAGAAATCTACCAAAGGGGCTGTCGCCCTCCTCGGTTGAGCGGTCAAAGGACTGCTTAAGGGTGTCCTCGGATACCCCGGGGGGTGTTGCCCAATTCAGGCGAAAACATGTTAACGCAAAATTTAATAATAAACACAAAGTTATAAAACGGAGCAAAAAGCGGGGTTAAAACGGGTCGGGAAGAGGGCTTTTGGGGGATACGCGCAGAGAAAAAGTCCCCCGACGGTGTCGGGGGACAGGGTATGAGGGGGATCAGTTTTCGTCCTCCAGGGCTCTGCCCACGGGGACGGTGACCATGCGGTCGTAGCAGGCAAAGACCTCGTCGGTGCCCTCGGGCTTGGTCTTCCGGGTCAGGAGGGAGACGGCGGGCACGAGGATCAGGGACACCACCATGGCCAGCATACCGGCGTTGATGGAGGAGCCGCAGAAGTAGCTTAGCACGGGGCTTGCGAAGGTGATCTTGCAAACGGCGTTGAGGATGAACTGGGTGAGGGTAATGGCAAGACCCGTGCCAAAGCTGACCCACACGGCGGCCTTGGTGGTCTTCTTCCAGTACAGACCGAAGAGGAAGGGAGCCAGGAAGCAGCCCGCCAATGCGCCCCAGGAGATGCCCATGAGGTCGGAAATGTACAGCTTGGAGGCCATGTCCTTGTTGGTGACCACCAGGATGGCAATGGCGGCGGCGATGACGATGGAGAAGGCCAGAAGCAGGCGCATGATCAGCATGTTGGTCCTCTCGCTCTTTTCCTTCTTGGAAACGGGGGCAATGAGATCCAGGGTGATGGTGGAGGCCGAGGTCATGGCCAAGGAAGACAGGGTGGACATGGAGGCGGCCAGCACCAGGATCAGCACGAGACCGATGAGCCATGCGCCGCCATTCCCCAGGTCGGTCTCTACCTTGCCCAGCATAGCGGGGATGATGGCGTCAAAGGAGACGGGGCTGCCGGCTTCGTTCAGGGAAATGCTGTCGGCGTAGAGACGGCCGAAGCCGCCCAAAAAGTAACACCCGCCCGCCACAACGAGGCCAAAGAAGGTGGAGATGATGGTGCCCTTCTTGATGGCGCCCTCGTCCTTGATGGCGTAGAATTTTCCTACCATCTGGGGAAGTCCCCAGGTGCCCAGAGAGGTCAGCACCACCACGCCCAGAAGCTGGAGGGGCCGGGGGCCGAAGAAGGAGGTGAAGGCGCCCTTCAGTTCGGTGCCGGCGACGGTGGTGGCAGAGCCCTCGGAGAGCTTGGCCACGGCCTCCATGAGACCGCCGTTCCCCCGCAGCACGGCGGCGATGACGGCCACGATGCCCACTAACATGATGATACCCTGGATGAAGTTATTCACGGCTGATCCCATGTAGCCGCCCACGATGACGTAGATGCCCGTCATCACGGCCATGATCAGCACCCAACCCCAGTAGGGCAGGGCAAAGGAGGCCGAGAAGAGCTGGGCAAGACCGTTGAAGAGGGAGGCGGTGTAGGGGATGAGGAAGACGAATACGATGACGGCCGCCACCAGGCGCAGAGCCTTGGACTTGTACCGCAGGCCAAAGAAATCCGGCATGGTGCGGCTTCCCAGATGCTGGGTCATGACCCGGGTGCGGCGACCAAGGAGCATCCAAGCAAGGAGCGAGCCGATGAAGGCGTTGCCCAGACCCACCCACGTGGAGGCCAGACCGAAGTTCCAGCCGAATCGCCCTGCGTAGCCGATGAATATGACGGCCGAGAAGTAGGACGTGCCGAAGGAGAAGGCCGTGAGCCAAGGGCCGACGGAGCGGCCGCCCAGCACGAAGCCCTCCACGCTTCGAGCCTTGCGGGAGGCCAGCACGCCCACCAGTACGGTGACGGCGAAGAACAGGATGATCATGGCGAGCTTAATGAACATGACGTATACCTCCATAAGAAGAAATTGAAGCGCCGGATTGGAGGCGGGGATCCCGTACAAAACAAAAACCCGCCTCTCCTCCGTCTGACGGAAAGAGGGCGGATATACCGCGGTACCACCTCAATTTATTCCTCCCCTCACAGGGGGGAACCTCGTCGGGCACGTAGGGAAAACGCATGGCGGGCGGTTGTTCCTGCCGCCGCGGCGAATGCCTTGTATGCCTCATCGCTGTAACGGGCGATCCCGATGATCCCTCTGCTCGCTCTCCCGTCGGAGACCTTCGTCGAGATCACAGCTCCCGGAATGTAATTCAACCGTAACGCCCCCTCCGTCTTTCACCAACCGACGGTTCTCTGTGCGGGTCGAGGCGGCCTACTGGGTTTCCGCTCATCGCTTTTGATGGGGGTATTATACCCCCCCAAGAGGAATTTGTCAAGGGGTTTTTGAAAATTTATGCAAAATATTTTTTCATGGAAAAATATTCTACTATTTATTTGTTTATGCAATGGGTGGTTGCAAATTGGGGTTTATAGGGCTGAAAGCCCTCACGCCCCCGTAGGGGGCATATCGAGGCGCACAGCGGCATATCGAACCGCGTCAGCGGTATATCGAACACCCGAAGGGTGTATATCGACGAAAAAAGATGTCGATATGTCCC
>JAFXJW010000121.1 GCA_017532045.1 Clostridia bacterium
AGGCTTTCGCTTCTGCGAAAGGCCTCATTCATTTTGCATTTTGCCTTTTGCATTTTGCATTTAAGAAGGAGTCACATGAACATCACCTATCTCAAGCCCGAGGAGCGGGCTGTCTACGCCCTGCGGGAGCTATACCGTGGGTACGGATATCTCCCCTTTAAAATGAGCAAGTTTGAGGAGTACGATCTGTACATCCGCAACAAGGATTTTCTGGTCAGCGACCGCATCATCACCTTCACCGACGTGGGGGGCAAGCTGCTGGCCCTCAAGCCCGACGTGACCCTGTCCATCATCAAGAACGGGGAGGATCGCCCCGGAGAGAAGCAGAAGGTCTGCTACAGCGAGAACGTCTACCGCGTCTCGGGCAGCACCCACCGCTTCAAGGAGATCCTGCAAACGGGTCTGGAGTGCATCGGAGACTTGGACGGATACGACGTCTGCGAGGTAGTCGCCTTGGCCGCCGCTTCCCTTGCCACCGTCAGCGACCGCTTTGCCCTGGATATTTCCCATATGGGTATCCTGTCCGCCATACTGGATGAGATCACCGCCGATACCGACACCCGCCGTGAGATCGCCCGTTGTGTCTCCGAAAAGAACACCCACGACCTGACCCGCATCTGCGCCGAGGCAGGTGTGACGGCCGAGGACACCGCCACCCTTTGCGATTTCGTGAGCATCTACGGAGATATGGACAGCGTACTGGAGCGACTCGCACCCCTGGCTCGCCGCTACGAGGCGGTGTCGGTAGCCATTACGGAGCTGACCGCCCTCCGAGACCACCTGAAGACCACCCCCTATGCAGACCGCATCCGCTTTGATTTCTCCATCATCAACGATATGTCCTACTACAACGGCGTAGTATTCTGCGGATACCTGGACGGCATCTGCGAGTGCGTTTTGTCGGGAGGACAGTACAACAAGCTCATGAAGCGTATGGGACGCAAAAACGGCGCCATCGGCTTTGCCCTGTACCTTGATCTCCTGGAGGGGCTGGAGCAGTCCTCCGCCGCCTACGACGTGGATGCGCTGGTGCTGTACGATACCGCCACTCCCGCCGCCGCCGTGGCTCAGACCGTTGCCACCCTGCGCGCCGAGGGAAGATCCGTGTCCGCCCAGCGGGCCATCCCCCAAAAGCTCCGCTACGCCACCCTTTGTGACCTGAGAAAGGAGGGGACAAAATGATCAACGTTGCGCTCCCCAAGGGCAGACTGGGTGAAAAGGTCTACGCCATGTTCGCCGAGGCAGGCTATGAGTGCCCCGCCCTGTTGGAAAACTCCCGCAAGCTCATTTTTGAAAACCCCGAGGCCGGCGTTCGCTACTTCTGGGTCAAGCCCTCGGACGTAGCCATTTACGTGGAGCGAGGCGCCGCCGACATCGGTGTGGCGGGCAAGGACATTCTGCTGGAATACGCCCCCGACGTCTTCGAGCTTCTCGACCTGAACCTCGGCAAGTGCCGTATGGCCGTGGCCGCCAAGAAGGATTTCTTCGACGACGGCAGCCGCACCCTCAGGGTCGCCACCAAATTCTCCAACATCGCGGCTCGGTACTACGCCGACAAGTGCCGTGAGATCGACATCATCCACCTCAACGGCTCCATTGAGATCGCCCCCATTCTGGGGTTGTCCGACGTCATCGTGGACATCGTGGAAACGGGAAAGACCCTGGTGGAAAACGACCTGGAGGTCAAGGAGACCATTCTCCCCATCTCCGCCCGCCTCATCTGCAACAAGGCGGCCTTCCGCTTCAAAACGGCAGAAATCGAAAGAATCACATCCTACATGAAGGAATCGGTACAGACCCATGATTAAGATCTACAAGTACGGCGAGGTCTCGAACAGCGAGATCTTCGCCCGTGATAACATCGCATCCAACGTGGAGGGCGTCGTTAC
Organism: Clostridia bacterium; assembly: GCA_017532045.1. GTDB lineage: Bacteria > Bacillota > Clostridia > Oscillospirales > CAG-272 > CAMEON01. The sequence continues at coordinate 1,890 of JAFXJW010000121.1, forward strand.
CTCCATCATCGCCGACGTCATAGAGAACGGCGACAAGGCTCTTTACGCCTACGCCAAGAAGTTTGACAGGGCAGACCTGACCTCCCTGGAGGTCACCCCCGAAGAGATCGACGAGGCCGTAGCCTCGGTCGCCCCCGAATTTCTGGATATTCTAAGGGAGGCTGCCGTTAACATCCGCGCTTTCCACGAGCGTCAGGTACGGAACAGCTTCATCATCAGCGAGCAGGACGGCGTAGTGGTGGGTCAGAAGGTGACCCCCATTGAGAAGGTGGGTCTCTACGTCCCCGGCGGTACCGCCGCCTACCCCTCCACCGTTCTGATGGACGCCATCCCCGCCAAGATCGCAGGCTGCTCCGAAATTGTCATGGTAACTCCTCCCTCGGCATCGGGTAAAATCAACCCCGTCATCCTTGCCGCCGCCAAGGTGGCGGGCGTCACCCGCATCTTCAAGATGGGCGGCGCACAGGCCGTGGCCGCTCTGGCCTACGGCACAGAGAGCGTCCCCCGTGTGGACAAGATCGTGGGCCCCGGTAACGCCTACGTAGCCGAGGCCAAAAAGCAGGTCTTCGGCCGTGTCTCCATTGATATGATCGCAGGCCCCAGCGAGATTCTGGTGGTGGCCGACGCCACCTGCGACCCCAAGTTCGTGGCCGCAGACCTTCTGTCTCAGGCCGAGCATGATCGCATGGCCTCCGCCGTACTGGTCACCGACACCTACGCCCTGGCCGAGGCCGTCTCCGCCGAGCTGGAAAGACAGATCCCCCTGCTTCCCCGTGCCGAGATCGCCCGTGAGTCCATTGACAAGAACGGCAAGATCATCGTGGCCGAGGGCAACCTCATGCTGGCCATTGACATCGCCAACGAGATCGCTCCCGAACATTTGGAGCTGTGCATGGACAACCCCTTCGATTATCTGGACAAGGTCAAGCACGCAGGCTCCATCTTCATGGGCAAGTACTGCCCTGAGGCTCTGGGCGACTATTTCGCAGGCCCCAATCACACCCTGCCCACCAGCGGCACCGCCCGCTTCTCCTCCCCCCTGTCGGTGGACGATTTTGTCAAGAAGTCCCAGTTCACCTACTACACCCGCGACGCCCTGTCCAGGGTGGCCGACAAGGTAGCCTACTTTGCCGAGCGGGAGGGTCTTTCCGCCCATGCCAGAAGCGCCACGATCCGCTTCGAGGGGGATGCAGAATGAGCCGCTTTTTCACCGAGCGGCTGTCGGGGCTGACTCCCTTTACCCCCGGCGAGCAGCCGAGGGATATGCAGTATATCAAGCTCAACACCAACGAGTCTCCCTTCCCTCCCTCCCCCGCCGTGGTAGAAGCGGCCAAGGACGAGGCGGGACGGCTCCAGCTCTACTCCGACCCCGCCTGTCGGGAGCTGACCGATAAGCTGGCCTCCCTTTACGGGGTCTCCCCCGATCAGGTCATCCTGACCAACGGCTCTGACGAGGTGCTGAACTTCGCCTTCATGGCCTTTGCCGACGAGGAGCATCCTCTGGTGTTCCCCGACATTACCTACGGCTTCTACCCCGTCTTTGCCGAGCTGAACCGCATCCCCTATACCGAGATCCCTCTGAAGGAGGATTTCTCGGTGGACTATCGGGATTACCTCAACCTTGGCGGCAAGACCGTGGTGATCGCCAACCCCAACGCCCCCACGGGTCTTTGCCTCACCCTGAGGGAGGTCGAGGAGATCGTCAAAACCAACCCCGACGGGGTGGTGATCATTGACGAGGCCTACGTGGACTTCGGTGCAGAGAGTGCCGTTTCGCTGGTGGACAAATACGAAAATCTTCTTGTCACGCAAACATTTTCCAAGTCCCGCTCCCTGGCGGGTGCGAGACTGGGATTCGGCATCGGAAGCAAGGCCCTCATTTCCGACCTGCACACGGTGCGCTACTCCACCAACCCCTACAACGTCAACCGTATGACCGCCGCCGCGGGATACGCCGCCCTCTGCGACAACGACTACTACATGGACAACTGCCGCGCTGTCATGGAGAACCGTGCCTACACCACCGAGGCGCTCCGCGAGCTGGGCTTTGAGGTGCTTCCCTCTCTGACCAACTTCGTCTTCGCCAAGTCGGATCACATCGGGGGCGAGGCGCTGTATGCCGAGCTGAAGCGCCGAGGCATTCTGGTACGCCATTTCAGCAAGGCGTCCATCACCGACTACAACCGCATCACCATCGGCACGAGAGAGCAGATGGAAACCTTTATTTCTACCGTAAAAACCATTCTGGAGGAACTATCATGAGAATTTCCACCATCAACCGCCAAACTTCCGAGACAAACATCTCCCTGACCCTGAATCTGGACGGGTCGGGCGTGTCCACCATTGATACGGGCTGCGGATTCTTCGACCACATGCTCACTCTCCTTGCCCGTCACAGCGGCTTTGATCTGACCCTCACCTGCAAGGGCGATACCTGCGTGGACGACCACCACACCGTGGAGGACGTGGGCATCTGTCTGGGTAAGGCTCTGGCCGAGGCCTTGGGAGACAAGAGGGGCATCAAGCGCTACGGCGACCGTATTCTCCCCATGGACGAGACCCTCATCCTCTCGGCCGTGGACGTATCGGGTCGCGGCGGCTGCTTCATGGATATGAGCATCCCCACCGAGAAGGTAGGCAGCTTCGACACCCAGCTCTGCGAGGAATTCTTCATCGCTCTGGCGCAGAACGGCGGTCTGACCCTCCACATCCGTCAGCTGGCAGGCCGAAACAGCCACCACATCATTGAGGGCGCATTCAAGTCTGTGGCCAGAAGCCTTGCCGAGGCGGTCTCGGTGGACGAGAAGAACGCCGACAAGATCCCCTCCACGAAAGGACTTTTGGAATGATCGCCATCATCGACTACGGTGTGGGCAATCTGTTCTCCCTCTGCTCCTCCCTGAACAGCATCGGAGCCGAGGCGATCGTGACCCCCGATCCCGACGCCATCCGTCGAGCTGACCGCATCATCCTACCCGGCGTGGGCGCCTTTGCCGACGCCGCCGAAAAGCTCCGCGCCTCGGGACTGGATCAAGTCCTTTTGGAGGAAGCTGCCCGTGGCAAGCCCGTTATGGGTATCTGCCTCGGTATGCAAATGCTCTTTGAGGAGAGCCACGAGTACGGCATCCACAAGGGTCTGGGGCTCATCCCCGGCCGTGTGATCCCCATGGCGGGCTACATTCCCGCCGACCTGAAGGTTCCCCACATCGGCTGGAATCCCCTCATTATCAAGGGGGACAAGCATCCTCTGCTCCGCTATGTGGAGGAGGGGGACTGCGTGTATTTCGTTCACTCCTACTTCGCCACCGATTGCACAGATGCGGTGATCGCCACCGCCGAGTACGGCCGTGAGTTGACCGCCGCCGTGGCCTGTGGCAACGTCATGGGCTGTCAGTTCCACCCCGAAAAGAGCGGGAAGGTGGGTCTGTCCATTCTGAAGGCATTTTGTGAGATGTAAATTGGGGTTTATAGGGCTGAAAGCCCTCACGCCCCCGTAGGGGGCATATCGAGGCGCACAGCGGCATATCGAACCGCGTCAGCGGTATATCGAACACCCGAAGGGTGTATATCGACGAAAAAAGATGTCGATATGTCCC
>JAFXJW010000122.1 GCA_017532045.1 Clostridia bacterium
GCTCCCTCTGCGACCTGACCTCCGGCTCGGGTGACAAGGGTACTCCCGTGGTTCTGGTGCAGGGCTACTTCGACAACTACACCAACTGATTGCATAAATAGGAGGACTTTCGTATGATCGACTTTACTTCCAACGTGCGCCCCGCGTCCATGGAGCGCATCACCAACCTTGATCTGGCCAATGCGTTCATCGAGGAGGCCATTGCCGCCGTCCGTTCCCAGGTGGGTGACAAGAAGGTGCTGCTGGCTCTGTCCGGTGGAGTGGATTCCTCCGTTGTTGCCGCTCTGCTCATCAAGGCCATCGGCCGTCAGCTGACCTGTGTACACGTCAACCACGGTCTCATGCGCAAGGGTGAGTCCGAGCAGGTTATTGAGATCTTCGGCAAGGAGATGGACTGCAATCTGATTTACGTAGACGCCACCGACCGCTTCCTGGATCTGCTGGCCGGCGTCAGCGAGCCCGAGCGCAAGCGCAAGATCATCGGCGCTGAGTTCATCAATGTATTTGCTGATGAAGCCCGCAAGCTGGAGGGGGTTGAGTTCCTGGCACAGGGTACGATTTACCCCGACATTCTGGAGAGCGTCAAGCAGGCTGAGGGCAAGAAGGCCGTTAAGTCCCACCACAACGTGGGCGGTCTGCCTGAGGATCTGAAGTTTGCTCTGGTCGAGCCCATCAAGCTCCTGTGCAAGGACGAGGTGCGTGTTGTGGGCGAGGCTCTGGGTCTGCCCCACGCCATGGTCTACCGTCAGCCCTTCCCCGGCCCCGGTCTGGGTGTCCGTTGTCTGGGCGCCATCACCCGTGACCGTCTCCACGCTCTGCGTGAGGCCGACGCCATCCTCCGTGAGGAGTTTGCTCTGAACGGTCTTGCCGAGAAGGTATGGCAGTACTTCATTGCCATTCCCGACATCAAGAGCGTTGGCGTGAAGGACGAAAGCCGCTACGAGGGCTGGCCTGCTATCATTCGCGCCGTGAACACCAAGGACGCCATGACCGCCACCATCGAGGAGGTTCCCTACGCCGTCCTGCACAAGATTACCGCTCGCATCACCTCCGAGGTCGAGGGCATCAACAGAGTCCTGTTCGATCTCACGCCTAAGCCTACGGGTACGATTGAGTGGGAATAATCAAATAAGGTTTTTAAGTGGCTTGGAAGTTTCTTTCCAAGCCACTTTTTGTGCTTTTTATAGTATGTTGTAGGAAAAGGTTATTCTTCACACTTGACATAGTGATTATAATATGATAAAATTGTAATGTAAAATTATGGTTCATAGCAACTATAAAATCATGGAAAAAGAGGTTTTATCATGTTTGCTCCTCACCTGATCGAAATCATATATTCCAATGCACCCGCAGAGGCAATCGCAATCGAAGAAAACAAAACTGAATTTGTGGGGCAAGGCGTCAAGATCAAATTTGATACCACCGACGACGGTGTGGTCACCCCCACGCTCTGCGCCCTGAAGGACGTTCAGCTGTCCCTCGTACAGATCATATTGAATATTCCCGAGGAGGCACGGGGCGAGGATCTCTACTATTACGGCGCAGGCTTTACCACCAACGATACCACGTCGGTATATAAGCATGCGGAGCATCCCATCCAGAACATGAAGGACGTTCTCGTGGCCAAGAACACCAAGACGGGTGCAAACCTGAACGTCGGTCTCCTGACCGCCCACCGATTCTACGCCTGCGTGCCCATCATTCAGGATATCGTGCAGATCCGCTACGATATGGAGGACAAGGTAGTCACCGAGGGCACAGAACTGGTACTGGAAAAGTTCATCTACGATACCCAAAATGAATTTGACTTTTTAGAGAAGCGCTACGCTCCCCTGGTGGCTAAATACAACAATGCCCGTCCACTTGCAAGCGTTCCCACGGGTTGGTGCTCCTGGTCCTGTTACTATCGAAATGTCAACGAAAGAAAGATCACTGACTGCGTGGAGGATATGACCCACATCAAGGGCGTAAATCTGTTCCAAATCGATGATGGCTGGCAATTTGACGGCACATTTCCCGGAGATTGGTTCATTGATACAAAGAAATTTCCCAACGGACTTGACGATATCCGAAAGGAATGTAACGACGCAGGGATGATCTTCGGTCTTTGGCTCTCGCCGTTTCTTGTGGCTGAAAACTCACGGTATTACGAGAGCATAAAACACCTTGTCAGAACCGATGTGGTAGCAGGATGCTCGTCACCGAACAATACCATCCGCCTGTTTGATCTGGATAACTCCGAATTTTACGAGAAATTGTACCAGACCTACCATTGGCTCTCCCATGAAATGGGGGTGAAGTACTACAAGCTGGACTTCCTTGTGTTCGGTTATTTCAGCGGCAGTTGCACGATCACCTTTAAAAACGATTACAAATCCGCACTGTTCCGCAAGGTGATCAGTACCATCAGAGAAGCCGTCGGAGATGATGCGATTATGCTGTCTTGCGGTTCTCCTATTCTTGAATGCGCCGGCATTTTCGACGCACAAAGAGAATCAAGAGACATTATCGTCCCGAAATCTCACGATGATCCATTCTATTGGCAGCATTGGATGAATATCAAAAATGCTTCTAAAACCGTTTTGTACCGTTATTTCTATAATAACGTAATTTTCCGCAATGACCCCGACGGCGCCGTGCTTCGTGATTACGACATCGGAGACGGATTTGACTGCAACTATGCAGAAGCCAGATATTGGTCAACCATCGTGGCCTTCTCTGGCGGCTTGGTGCTTGCCAACGATGAATTCAGAAATCTCAGCAAACCCAGAAGAGAGCTGTTCACCAAGCTGATTCCTGCGCTGGGCATCAGCGGCCGCGCCGTGGATCTCTTTGAGTATCCTGCGCCTACAAAAGCCATTATTGACGCATCTGCAAGCACAAAATATATCGCACAATTCAATTTGTCCGATGCCTTTGTGGATATGGACGTCAACCTCTCGAATTTCGGCATTACAGGAGATAAGCTCGTCTTTAAGTGTTGGGAAGCCAGATTCGTGGGCAAGACAAGCTCTGTTCACGAAAGACTGGTAAATCCTCACAATGCGCTGATGTACATGGTTAAGGATATTCCCCACGAGCCGACGTTTTTGTATTCCGACGTGAACCTGTATCTTGGTGAGAACGTATTTGAATCTACATTCAAGGACGGTGGGTTGCAAATATCGGTCAAGGAAGGCAATAAGGAGTTTGCTGACGAGAACACCAAGGTATTTGCATATTATCCCAAGGCTTTTGCATCAGCAATTGGCAAGGTAAATAAGGAAGACATAGTCGTTGATACAGATGAGTATGTAATTACGGAATATCATATCTAAACAGCTGAATATGATAGCAGCCGTCACCGAAGGGATCGTCTGTAATTTTAGGGGGAGATCATTGGCCTCACCGCCATTATGAATATTCCCCAACATACCCACATCAAACATTCCCTATTTCGGAGAATAATCCATTGATTTTTGGGCAAAAGTATGCTATACTGGTACGGTCAAGGCTATGGGCTTTCCGGAACATAGCGAAATCAAAATCTATATCAATAAGGGAAATTACCATCATGAAGAAGATCATTTGCAAGGTTGAGTACGATACCGAGGCAGCTACTCTGGTTGCTAAGTTCACCAACGGTGAGTTCGGTGATCCCGCCGGCTACGAGGAGTCCCTGTACGTCACCGAGGGTGGCAAGTACTTCCTGTACGTCAACGGCGGCGAGGAATCCATCCACGCCAAGGAGGACATCAAGCGTATGTCCGCCGCCAAGGCCGAGGAGTGGAAGGCAGAGCATAATCTGTAATGCCGAAAAAAACAGCGAGGTCGACAAGGCCTCGCTTCTATTTTATTATTTTTTCCAATCTCTTGACTTCGTGTGGCGGTTGTGATATAATATTGTTAAGAGCGAACGGAAAGGAGCCCTATTATGTCCGACAATAACGAGAATCGTCATCACCTTACCGAGCTAACCGACGAAGAAAAAGCCATCGTGACCCACATGGAAGCTGAGACGTCCCGTGCTATCCGCGTGAGGGGAAGGATGCTTCCCTTTGCGGGTATTTTGACCGTTCTGTTACTCTGTGTTTTGACCCTTGCATGGTTTGAGACCCTCACGGGTATCATCGAGCCTACGTCCTGTGTGATCTTTGGGGCTCTTCTCTCTATCTTCTCTATTCCCTGCCACCTGCTGGGGGGAAACCGTAACGTCATTAGCTCTGTTTTGGTGAGGTCTGCTCTCTACGTCGCAAGTATCCTCATCAACACGGCGGGCACTTCCCTGTCCATAGCGGCCTACTACGTTCATCTGGGTAAGGTGCCAACCACGGCCGAAATGATCCTCTGCGGAGGATGCGCCATGCTGCTGTTCGGCGTCCTTGCCCTGCTCATAAGCCTATGGCCCCGTCGGTATGGTCTTATGACTGCACTCGTGGGATTGACCACTCTTGGACTTACAGTGCTCTCCGTCGTTTTCTGGATTCGAGGCGAGGACAAAACACTCTGGAGCTTGGCTTTTTTTCTACTCGTGTGGATAGGGGTCTCGATCATTGCCCTGTGCGTCGCCTGCTCCGACGAAAATTCCCCTTGGCTTCGATTTGCCTCTTTCGCATCCTTCGGGCTATTTATGATAGTAGCCGCAGTAGTAATGATCATTCTGGTCTGTGCGGCGGGAGATTGCGATTGCGACGGAGACTGCTGTGACTGTAGCGGCGGAGACTGCTGTGACTGCGGCAGCGGTGGCAACGGTAAGTCCTCGGTCAAAAAGGCCAAAAAGAGGAGATAAACAAAGAAAAATCAAAGAGCCGACCCGTGTGGATCGGCTCTTTTCCTATGCTTACAGGGAATTCAGAAAGGCAGCCAGACGCTCTGCGATGCGGTAGGCACCCGCTTCGTTGGGATGGAGACCGTCGGGCATGTATAGAGGGATATGCTCGGGGATGCGGGGGCAGATGCCCGAGGTGCGGTAGAGATCCAGCACGGGGAGGGAGTAATGGGCAGCCACCTCCATGATGGCATCCACGTAGGCGATCAGAGGCTTGCCCGTATTGGCGGACAGATTCTGGTCATAGGAGGTCTGGAGAGGGGTCATGACCACGATGCGAGCCACAGGATACTTCTTGACCAAGCTGGAGAACAGGTAGTGGCAAGCGCCCATAAAGGTCTCGTTGGTACGATCCTCAAAGGTGCCGAAGGGGGCGTCCCCGTGGCCGTAGTCGTTGGTGCCGCCGAAAACGATCACCAGATCGGCATCGTCGGGCATGGTCTGGAAGCGCTCAGTAAAGGGCCAGGGGAAATTGTCCTCGCCGAACTGCTTGGCCAGACGGGTACCGCTGATGCCAAAGCTTCTTACCTCGGCGGCGCCCACCATTCGACCCATGACGTTCTGGTACGCATTCTGGGGGTCGACAACGCCTACGCCCTGGGTGATGCTGTCGCCCAGCACATTGATCTTTTTGCCTTGAAGATTCATGATAATTCTCCTTTATGTTAGAATTAAAAAATTTTCTTTTTATGCCTTGACGGCCATCATGACCATCCGCTCGCACAGCTCATCGTAACCGATGCCCACGGCGGCGGCGGCTTGGGGCAGAAGACTGGTGGGGGTCATCCCCGGGAGGGTATTGGCCTCCAGACACCAGGGGGTTCCCTCACCGTCCAGAATAAAGTCAAAGCGGGCATATCCGTGAAGACGAAGGGCTTCAAAGCCCTTGCGCGTGGCCTCCTCCAAGGCCGAAAGCTCTGCCTCCGTCAGGGAGGCGGGACAAATCTCGGTGGTAAGCCCTGCTTGGTACTTATTCTCATAATCGTAAAAGCCGGTCAGGGGGATGATCTCCACAGGGGGGAGTACTTCCCCGCCCAGGATACTGACGGTCAGCTCACGGCCCATGATACGGCGCTCGGCCAGCAGGGTGGTTTCATAGGCGGCGCATTTTTCAATAGCGGCGGTCAGCTCGGCGCGGCCATCTGCCATGGACACGCCCACGCTGGAGCCTCCCGAGCATGGCTTAATCACCACGGGATAGCCAAGCTCCGATTCAATGCGGTCTACGGCAACCGAAGTACCCTTTGTGAGATCGCAGAAGACCCACGGGGCTGTGGGAACACCCGCACGGGACAAGATCTGCTTGGTAAGGTCCTTATCCATGGCCAAGAGGCTTCCCGCATAGCCGCTTCCTGTGTAGGGGATACAGGACATATCCAGATAGGCTTGCAGCTGGCCATTCTCTCCCACGTCGCCGTGGAGAGCTACGAAAACAGCATCCGCGGCCTCGCACAGAGCGGCTACGCCCTCTCCGATGCGGCGATTCCCCCGTCCCGTTTGGGTCTTGAGGGCTTCCAGATCGGGGATCGCGCGGGAGACCTGATAAGGTTCAATGGGTTCGCAGGTAAAGACGGGGGCAGAGCCATCTATGGCTTTGCCCGTATAGATATCCACAAGGCAGACCTCGTGGCCTCTGCGGATAAGCGCCCCTGCTATGAGGGAGCCCGAGGACAGGGAGACCTCCCGCTCGTGGGAGAGACCGCCTGCCAGTACGGTGATCTTCATGGTTACGTTCCTTTCGGTATAGAGGTATCCTCCAGTATATGTCACGCATCGGGGAGTGTGATCATGGTCACACGGTCATTCCCTCCCAAATCGCGGAGAATCTCCAGGGTGGCATAGGGGAGATACTCAGCCGCCAGTTCCCTAAGGGCGTCAGCTTGATCATAGCCCATCTCAAGGAGTATATATCCGCCGGGCTTGACCATGGGAGCATAGTCTTTGAGGATAGCCCGATAGAAGGTCAAACCGTCCTCGCCACCGTCCAGGGCGGCCACAGGCTCTCTGTGCACCTCGGGGGAAAGGCCTGCCACCACAGCGGTGGGAATATAGGGGGGATTGGACAGAATGGCATCGTAGGGAGCCAGCGGGGTCAGGGCAGAAACGCCGCCGTCCAACAGATCCGCACGGATGGGGGTAAATCGGTCAGACACGCCGTTACGGGTAGCATTCTCGGTGGCCAACGCCAGCGTTTTGGGGTACAGCTCCAAGGCATCGGCGGTGACGTCGGGGCGATGGACAAGGGTGGACACGGCGATACAGCCGCTCCCCGTACAAAGGTCAACAACATGGGCGTTTCGATGCAACGTGCGGATGGCGGTCTCCACCAGAATTTCGGTATCAGGACGGGGGATGAGGCAATCGGGGCTAACGGTAAAGGGGCAACCCATAAATTCCCACTCGCCCAAGATATACTGCAACGGCTCACGGGAGAAGCGGCGGGTGATGGCGGCCTCCAACTCAGGACTATCAAAGAGGCGGTCTCTCTCGGTCATTAAGATGGCATGGGAAATACCCACAAAACGCTCCAGCAGGAGCGATGCCTCTAAGGACGGCTCATCAATCCCGCCACGGGACAGGGTATCTGTCAGAGTACGGTAGGAGTATGCCATGGTCGCTCCCTTCCAAATCAATTTGATTCATTATAACACATTTTTAAGTAAAAAGAAAGGGGTTTTTGTAACATTTCTTATCTTTTTATCACAGTAAACTACACGGAAAATCCCATCGGTGGATTTTCCTTTTACGGGGTGATTCCCTCTTGACTTTCGCATGTCTTTGTGCTATACTTATGGTAATCCATTTTCCCCCACCGAAAGGAGAAAAAACATGATCGGAAAGAACACTTGGCTCATTCCCGACGGCTACATGAGCGACACCGTCAAGGGCGATTTCGTCAGCCACGAGGCCGTCTGCGTGCTGAACCTGTCGGGCGAGACCGCTCACATCGACCTCACCATTTTCTTTGAGGACGCCGAGCCTCTGCGGGGCTTCCACGCCGTCTGCGAGAACGAGCGCACCAACCACATCCGTCTGGACAAGCAGATCAACGACGAGGGCAAGCCCATTCCCCGCAATAAGCCTTACGCCATTCTTGTAGAATCTGACCGCCCCATTGTGGCTCAATGCTCCAGATTGGACGTATCGCAGCCCGAGTACGCCCTGATGACCACCATCGCATACTGATTCGGTTCGGGAATTTGTACTAAAACGCCCGTGTAACCTTATCCAAAACTCGTGATTTTGAATCTATAAAATGGGTTGACAAAAGTGCCGCACTGTGATATAATATACAGGTCGTCAAGCGACACGCGGTGTTAGCTCAGCTGGATAGAGTGCCTGGCTACGAACCAGTAGGTCGGGGGTTCGAATCCCTTACACCGTGCCAACAGAAATACCTCCTGCTTTGGCAGGGGGTATTTTTGTTGGTAACAGTCATATAAACCCCCGGCTATGCCGGGGGAGGAGAAGAGCTTCAGCTA
>JAFXJW010000123.1 GCA_017532045.1 Clostridia bacterium
CGACCTGGGCGAAGGGGTCGCGCACGCAGGTGGTGGGTTCCATAAGGGAGGCACCACGGGGGCCTCCCTTGCGTGGCGCTCTTTTGGTACTTTTCTCTCGACAGGGAGAGAAAAGTACATATGTTAATCTACCCGATAAACTGCAATTTGAAATTCAGCCACACAAAAAGACCGAGGATTAGAGCGTCACTCTAAAGGACAGTTTTTGAAAATACGGCATATCTCGAAAGAGGTGTTCCGTATTTTGCTTTTGTGTCCACAAAAGCAGTACTTGCAAGGAAAATTGATGAGTTATGGGTGAACATAAAAGGCCCCCTTTACACAAGGAGACTTTTTATACCGCCCGGAAGGTAATTTCATAAATTTTATATATCATATTTACAAAGCGCGAAAATTGTGATATAATAAAAATGCTACACAAAACCGAATAAACTTTTAGGGCTAATGGTCTTTCTATTTTCATAGGGGATATTATACCCTTTTTTAGGCATACTACTTTTGAATTTGGTAAAAGCGCAAATTCCAACAGGTAGTATGTCGGATACCATTATCCCGTTTATCTGGTTTTGTGTAGCAGCAATCGGAGTTTGCGTTTTTCGGAGCGTTGACTGCGGTTGACGCTCTTTTTTATTTTATATTTATCTTTGGGAGGAAAAGAAAATGAAAAAAATTTTAGCAGTATTTCTTGTAATGTTCAGCCTACTTGGTCTTGTATCTTGCGGTGAAAAATTGGAGTGGCCTGACGGAAAATTAGGCAATATAATTCCTCAGATGGATGGAGTCAAAGGAGAAATAGGATATGAAAATGTAGAATCCCTTTATATTACTTTGGAAGATATAAGTGGAAATCAATATTTGAATTACATAGAAGAATGTAAAACCAAAGGCTTTTCCGTAGACATATTTGAAGATAGCGACTCTTTTACTGCTTTTAATAACGATGGATATAAAATTGATATTTCTTATTTTTCATCGGGCGATATGTGGATTACGGTAGACGCGCCTATCTCAATGTCAAATTTCAATTGGCCAAATAGTGATATAGCTAAACTATTGCCAGAACCCAGTTCCAATTACGGAAAAATCGAATGGGAAGCTGACTATGGATTTGTAATTTATGTTGGCAACACTACAAAAGCAGAGTACAAAGATTATGTTGAAGCTGTATATGCTCTTGGCTTTACAGTAGATTACAACAAGGGCGATGATTATTTCTATGCCGACAATGTTGATGGATATAGTGTAAGTCTTAAATACGAAGGCTTTAATACAATGTTTGTTAGAATAGACGAGCCCGAAGAGAATGAATCTGAAACAAACAGCAGAAACAATAATTCCAACAATAGCACCGAAAATAACGATAGTAACAATAATAGTGATAACGGAAATAACAACAACACTAATTCGGGTGAATTAGTGAACGGAATGCGCCCTGAGTTCAAAGAAGCTATGGATAGCTATGAGGCGTTCTTTGACGAATATTGCACTTTTATGAAAAAATACAATTCTTCAAGCAATCCTACAAGTATGCTTAGCGATTATATGAACTTTATATCGCGTTACACCGAAGCAATGACAAAATTAAACGAGATAAGCGATGATGAAATGAACAATGCTGAATTATTATATTATACAGAAGTAATGGCGCGTATCAATCAAAAGCTTCTCGATATAAACTGATTATTTCTTCCCGATTTATAACTCTGAAAATAAAAACACGAGAAACTACGAAATTTCTCGTGTTTTTATTTAGCGTTTTAACGGATTGTGTTTTTAAAAAAACTGTCCTTAACGGTACGAAGCATTCCCTCGGTCTTTTTTATTGGCCATCAGCGATCGCAGTTCTCCCAGTTGTGGTAGACGTCCAGCACGTCGTCGTCCTCCTCCAGCATATCCAAAAGCAGACCCATGAACTTGATGTCGTCATCAGAGGTCAGCTCGGTATAGGTGGAGGGGATCTTGGTGACTTCTGCGGAGTTGAGGTTGTAACCCAGAGCCTTCAGCTCGTCGGCGATGGCGTAGACGTCGGCGGGATCGGTGGTGATCTCGTAGATGCCCTCGGTGGCGGCGAAATCCTCTGCGCCTGCCTCCAGAGCCTGCTCCATGAGGGTGTCCTCCTCGTAGTCGCCGTCCTCATCGTTGATCACGATCATACCCTTATCCTCGAACAAAAAGCTCACGCAGCCCGAGGTACCCATGTTGCCGTGGTACTTGGAGAAGTAGGAGCGGACGTTGCCCGCGGTACGGTTTCTGTTGTCGGTGGAGGTGACCACGATCACAGCCACGCCTGCAGGGCCGTAGCCCTCATAGGTGATCTCCTCAAAGCTCTCGCCCTTGGTACCCTCGGCCTTCTTGATGGTGCGCTCGATGTTATCGTTGGGAACGTTGTTGGCCTTTGCCTTCTGGATCAGATCCCGAAGCTTGGAGTTGGAGGCGGGATCGGGACCGCCCTCCTTAACGGCAATGGTCAGCTCCTTACCGATCTTGGTAAAGATCTTGGCCTTGGCCTTGTCGGTCTTTTCCTTCTTGTGCTTGATGTTTGCCCATTTGCTATGTCCGGACATGATATATACCTCTCAAATTTATTTTTTTAATCAATTTACCAATGCCACTTATGATTGCTATGATCGCATTGGCATATTTCCCTCTCCGGCTGCTTCGCAGCCACCTCTCCCGTGGGGAGAGGCTTTTCTACCGTGCTTGCTCGACGGCTCCCCCTTCGGGGGAGCGCCCGCGAAGCGGGTGAGCGAGAAAAATCTATCAGATCTTCTCGGTCTTGCGGAGACAGATCAGACCGAATGCGCTGCCCAAAACGTGTTTGGTAGAGGCGGTCAGAGCGATACGGGTAGCCTTCACGCCCTCGTCCTCGGCGTTAAAGATGGAGCATTCGTGGTAGAAGCGGTTGAAGGCGGTGGCCACGTCCAGAATGTAGCGGGTGATCACCGAGGGCTCGTAGTCACGGAGAGCCACACGGACTCGCTCCTCATACTGGGACAGAGCCAGACACAGAGCCTTCTCCACGGGGTCGGTCAGGGTGATGGTCTCGGCGGAGGGGGAGATACCGACGGCGGCAGCCTTCTCCAGAATGGAACAGGCACGGGCGTAGGTGTACTGCACGTAGGGGCCTGTGTTGCCGTCGAAGGACAGGGCGTCCTCCATATTGAAGTTGATGTCCTTGATGCGGTTATTGGAGAGATAGTAGAACACGATAGCGCCCACGCCCACGGCCTCGGCGATATCGACACGACCCTTCAGGTCGGGGTTCTTCTCCTCCATGATCTCGGTGACCTTCTCAATGGCGGCGGCAAAGAGATCCTTCAGAAGCACCACGTTACCCGTTCTGGTGGCCAGCTTGGCGCCATTCACCGATACCGTACCGTAGGGCACGTGTACCAGTCCCTCATACCAGTCGTAACCCATCAGCTCCACCACCTTAAACCACTGCTGGAAGTGGAGGATCTGCTGGTTGGAGGTGACGTAAATGCACTTTTCAAAGTCATACTCGCCCTTGCGGTATACGGCGGCGGCGATATCACGGGTAGGGTACAGGGTGGAGCCGTCCCGCTTCAGAATGAGGCAGGGGGGCATACCGTACTCCTCCAGATCCACGATGGATGCGCCGTCGTCGATCTTCAGAAGGCCCATATCCCGCAGCTTCTGCACCTGGGCGGGCATCTTGTCGGTGTAGAAGGACTCGCCGAGGTAGCTGTCAAAGGTGATGTCCAGCTGCTTGTAGGTCTTCTCGTACTCGTCCAGGCTGATCTTGACGAACCACTTCCACAGGGCGATGTTCTCCTCGTCACCCTGCTCCATCTTGCGGAACTCGGCGCGAGCCTGCTCGGCGTATGCGGGGTTGGGTGCGATTCCCTGCTCCGCGTTACCCGAGATGGCGTTGTTGATCATGACGTAGAGCTTCACCAGCTCGTCAATACCGCCCGCCTCGATCTGCTCCTTGCTACCCCACATACGGTAGGCCAGAATGAGCTTGCCGAACTGAGTACCCCAGTCGCCCAGATAATTGATCCCCACGCACTCATAGCCCGCAAACTCATGGAGCTTCTTCAGGGCGTGACCGATGACCGTGGTGCCCAGATGTCCGATGTGGAAGGGCTTGGCCACGTTGGGGGAGGAGTAGTCCAGCACCACCTTTTTGCCCTTGCCGAGGTCGGGAGCGCCGTAGGCCTCCTTCTTCGTGAGGATCTCGGGGATGACCTTGCCTGCCAGATAAGCGCCGGACAGGTAAATATTCAGATACCCGTTCACCGCCTCGGCACGCTCGATGGCCTCACCGCTCACCAGAGGGGCAAGGGTAGAGGCGATCTGTACGGGGGAGCGGCGGAGGGTCTTGGCCAGCTTGAAGCAGGGCAGAGCGATGTCGCCCATGGCGGGATCGGGAGGATATTCCAGAAGCCCCAGCACGTCCTCAGCAGTCACGTCGCTCTGGGGAGCCATGGACTTCACGCCTTCCAGAATGCCGTCCGCGATCAGGGCCTTGATTTGAAGCATCATAGTGATTTTTCCTTTCCAAAATGTGGTGGCACCTCAAAATAAGCGCAACAAAAGGATGCGGGCACCGTAACTGATATATTATAGCACATTTTTCTTTATTTTTCAAGACGTTTTGAAAAAAAACATATCCTGCGGAGAAAATTTCATTGGGGGTGACCCTCCCCGCCTGTCCAACGGATAAAAAAGGGAGGGGCGTTCCCCCTCCCGCATCTCCCGCAAATCCCTCCTTGTTTTTTCCGCCGAAATGTGCTACAATATGTACGAATACCCCTCAAACACGGAAAATACAAAAAGTTCCCCCACGGTGTTACATTCCCCTGCCAAAATTGTGTATATAGGTGAAGAAAGCGAGGTGAGAGCGAATGGATGATGAAAAGATCGTGCAGCTCTATTTCGACCGCAACGAAAAGGCTATCGAGGAGACCGCCAACAAGTACGGCCGCTACTGCACGTCCATCGCCATGAATATTTTGGCTAACCGTGAGGATGCCGAGGAATGCGTCAACGACACGTATCTGCAAACGTGGAACAGCATCCCTCCCCATAGACCCACCGTATTATCCACCTTTTTGGGCAAAATCGTCCGTAACCTATCCTTTAACCGCTACAAGCACAATACCGCAGATAAGCGGGGCGGCGGGGAGATCCCCCTGGTTTTGGACGAGCTGACCGAGTGCGTATCGGGTCACGACGACGTGCCCAGCGGATGCGTCATGAAGGAGCTTGTGTCCGCCATCAACGATTTCCTGGACACTCTCCCGGAGATCAAGCGAAACATATTCGTCTGCCGATATTGGTACACAGACAGTGTGACGGATATTGCAGCGAGGTACGGCATGGAGCGCGCCGCCGTCTCCATGATGCTGAGCAGAACGAGAACCCAACTACACAACTATCTTACAAAGCAGGGGTATGACCTATGAAAAACGAAACGCTTTACGAGGCGCTGGGCGACATCAAGGAATCCTATATCCGCGATGCCCACGCCGTACAGAAAAAGAAGCCCACCGCCCGATTTTTTAACGCCGTCGCACTGAAATGGGGGGCTATGGCCGCCGGCCTGTGCCTTGTGGTGACGGCGGTCGTGTTCGTCCTGAGCAACAACATCGCCTGGGGCCCGACCTGCGACGGAGAACAGAATTACGGAAACACCATTTCCTACGTGGGCTGGTCGGAGGATCCCACCCTTTACGACAGCGCCCTGAACCGCGACCTGCTGCAAAACGAACCCGGCGAGCATCTTCCCATTTTCAAGATAGACACCTTGGAAGAGCTGGAGCAATTCAAGGCCACCTTTGAAAATATCGTCGCCCTGGATCAAGGATACGATACGGCCTTGTCCTTTAACGCCGCCATGAGCAAGGCGCAATGGGACAGAGACATTTTCTATGAAAAGAACTCCTTGCTGATCATCTACATTCCCGCGAGCAGCGGATCCTTCCGATACGCCGTTCAGGAGATCAAGACCACGGATACGTCCATATGTATCCACGTCAAGCAGGCCAACGATCCCGAAGTGATCACCGAGGATATGGCGGGATGGTTCCTTCTCGTGGAGGTCGAGGACGAGGAGATCCCAAAGTACACCTCCCTGGATGCCGTGCTTGCTCCCCAATAATACCCGATCCCGCCAAAAAAAACTCCACGCAATAGCGTTGTGTTACTAAGGACAGCTTTTCTCAATGGAACAACACTTCAATAAGCGGCTACTGACAGAGGCTCCCTCCGGGAGGGAGCTGTCGCCGTTGGCGACTGAGGGAGAGCGCGTCGCGTTGAAGTTATTCTAAATTCAAAGTCACGCAGGCTCCTTCCGTCACGCTTCGCGTGCCACCTCCCTCTCGGAGGGAGGCTTATATAATCCGCCCGCAAGTGCGCACTTACTCACCACCGAAAGTGGTGGTACAATAGAAAAGAGCCGATACGGAATAAAATCCATATCGGCTTTTTACTGTCCTTTAGCGCCCGAGGCTATCTGCGTGGAGTTTTCAATTTTTGTAGTGGGTTCGGCGCTCATCTCGCCACGTCCACGAGCTTTCCGTCCACGAACTTTATAAGCACCGCCCAATCCACAAGCATCTGGGCTCCCCGCACGCCGGCGCTCACCGTGATCCTTTCGTGATCCTCGGCGGTGGCGTCAAAGTAGGTGGGGAATTTCTTTTTCATGCCGATGGGAGAGCAGCCTCCCCGGATGTACCCCGTCAGCCCCAAAAGCTCCTTGACGTGTACCATCTCGATCCTCTTGTTTCCCGTCAGGGAGGCGGCGGCCTTCAGGTCGATCTCCCTGTCCACGGGGATGCAGAACACCAGGTGTCCCGTCTTATCCCCCTTAGCCACCAGAGTCTTGAAAACCATGGGCATGGGAAGTCCGATCTGCTCGGCGATGTGAACGCCCGACAGATCACTCTCGTCCACCTCGTAGGTCAGCACCTCGTAGGGGATCCTGGCGGCGTCCAGCTGGCGCATGGCGTTGGTTTTTTGCGTAGCGGTTGCCTTGCTCATAGTCTCCCCTTCTCTCTGATCAGCTCCTCGGCGGCAACTCTTTGAGCGTCGGTGATGTCCAAACCGCCCAGTATGCGGGCGATCTCCTCCACTCGGTCTCCCTCACAAACGGGGCGCACCTTGGTTTCGGCGCGGGTCGTTCCCTCCTCCCCGGTCTCCCGCTTCTCAATGACGTAGTGGGCGTCGGCCAAGGACGCGATCTGGGCCGAATGGGTCACGCACACCACCTGGGAGGCCTTGGCGATGGAGGAGAGCTTGATCCCCACCTTCCGCGCCGTCCGTCCCGAAATACCCGTGTCCACCTCGTCGTAGATGGCGGTGGGCACGCCGTAGCGCTCGTTGAGAACACTGCGAATGGCCAGCATGATACGGGACAATTCACCTCCCGATGCAATGCGGGTCATGGCCCCCAAGGGCTCTCCCACATTGGCGGAAAGCAAAAACTCCACCTCGTCGCACCCAAAGGCGCCAAACTCCGAGGCAGGGCTGACCGCCACCTCGAAACGCACCTTGGGCATATCCAAAAAGGTCAACGCCTCCCGCACCGACTCGCCCAGCGTGGCGGCGGCAGTCTTGCGGATAGTAGTCAAGGCGATAGCCTTGGCCTTCAGCTCGGCGGTAAGGGATTCCATTCTTCCCTCCAGCTCCTGAATCCGCTCGTCGGCGGTATCAATGGCGTTCAATCGGGCGACCGCATCCTCACGGAAGGCCAAAATGGCCTCCACCCCGACGCCGTACTTCCGACCCAGACGGCTGATAATATCCAACCGCCCCTCCAGCTTGTCCAGCTCGGCGGTAGGGTCACCCACGTCCTCGTCGGCAAAATCCCGCACCCGCTCGGCAATATCCTCGGCCTCAGCGCGGAGGGAGGCGATGCGCTCCATCAGCTCGTCGCACTTAGGAATAATGGTCGCCACCGAGGCAAGCGCCGCCTCGGCGCGGTCACACAGGGCCACCACCGTGGCCTTCTCCCCGTCACAAAGAGCACGGCAGGCCAGTCCCACCTGACGGTTGATCTTTTCCAGATGAAGGAGCTTGTCCCTCCTCTCGGTGAGCTTCTCCTCCTCCCCCAAGCGGAGCTTGGCGGCGTCAATGTCCTTGATCTGAAATTCCAGCATCTCCCGCAGGCGAAGCCTTTCGGCCACGTCACGACGGAGTCCTGTGATCTCCTCACGGACAACCTTCCACTCCCCGTACAGGTCACGGTAGGCGGTCAGCGCTGCGCCGTCCCCGGCGTACTCGTCCAGCAGGGAGCGATGAGCCGAGGCCTGCATGAGCTTTTGGTTGTCACTCTGACCGTGAATGTTGATGAGCAGAGCCCCCGCATCCCGCAGGATGCTCTGGGTCACGGCGCGCCCGTTGATGCGGGCGGTGGAGCGACCGTCACGGGTCATGACCCGCTGGAGCAGAAGACTGTCACCCTCGGGCAGATCGATCCCCAGCTCGGAAAGTGCCTCAGCCAGCTCCCCCGTAGGCGGGGAAAACAGGGCGCTGACCAGAGCCTTGTCCTCCCCCGCGCGGATCAGGTCACGACTGACCCGCCCGCCCATCAGAAAGCTTACGCTATCAATAAGCAGGGACTTCCCCGCGCCCGTCTCGCCCGTAAGGACGCAAAGGCCGCCCTCCAGGTCGATATCCAGCGACTTGATGACGGCTATGTTCTCAATATGTAAGGACTCAAGCATAGATGCCTCCTTGGTCAGATTCGTACGGTGGGGCAAGTACCCCGCACAAGCAGTAATGGAGCAAAACGGTCAAACGGTTAACCGTTTGACCCTTTCCATATGGCTACGCTTCTATGATCATTTATCCATCTTCGCTCTGGATCGGATCATCTCCTGAAGCTGATCCGCCATGGCGGCGGCGGAGGTGTTATCCCTTGCCACGATAATGATGGTATCGTCGCCCGCCACGCAACCCAAAAGACTGGGATGGGACAGATGATCCACCTCCAGCGCAACAGCCTGAGCCATACCCGCATAGGTATGCAGGACGATGATGTTCTGGGCGGCCTCCACTCGGACGATGGTCTCAGCTAAGGCGTGGCTGATGTGGAGACGGCGGGTGTCCTTATCCTCCTTGGGCAGGACGTAGCGGTAGTTCCCTCTTCCCGTCATG
This sequence comes from Clostridia bacterium, assembly GCA_017532045.1. Taxonomy (GTDB): domain Bacteria; phylum Bacillota; class Clostridia; order Oscillospirales; family CAG-272; genus CAMEON01. Next base: position 9,127 of record JAFXJW010000123.1, read on the forward strand.
ACCTTGACCAGCTTCAACTCCCGAATGTCACGGGAGACGGTAGCCTGGGTGACGGCATAGCCGGCGGCCTTCAGATAGACGATCAGCTCGTCCTGGGTCTCCACCTCATAGGTGGTAATGATGTCTATGATCTTTTCCAAGCGATTCTTTTTCATGTTCTCAAGTCTCCTTTTGGAAAATCAGTTATACTCCGACATTTTCATGCGAAGTCTGTCGTAGAATCCGCAGCTCTTCAGCCGCACGAGCCGTGTCTCCAGCTCCGAGCGAGTAATGCGAACCACCTCTCCCCGATACAGCTCGCAGTTGGTGCGGCCGTCCACCGTCAGGTAGAGCATCTTCTCTCTCTGGCAGGTGTTGCGGATCTCCAGAATGGAATCGTCGGGGAAGACCATGGGTCTGGCGGCCAGAGAATGGGGACAGATGGGGGTCACGCAGAAGCACTTGACCCGAGGGTCTGTCACAGGGCCGCCCGCCGACATGGAGTAAGCGGTAGAGCCCGTGGGGGTGGCCACGATCAGTCCGTCCGCCCGATAAACAGTAACGGGATTTCTATTCTCCGAAAGCTCGATATCCACGATACGGGACACCGATCCGTTGGTGATCACGGCGTCGTTGAGGCCGTACATCTGCTGACGAACCTCCCCCGCCGTATTCAGCACCTCCACGTGGAGCATGGAGCGCTTTTCAATATCAAAGTTAGCGGGAATATGCCCCTCGGCGGTCACACGGTCAAAGAGACGGGCCAAAAGCTCCAGCTCTCCCATCTCCAGCTCAGCCATATAGCCAACACGTCCCAGATTGATGCCCAAAATGGGGGTCTGGCGCTGGGCAGACCGTCTGGCGGCCTCCAGAATGGTGCCGTCCCCGCCCAGCACGATGAGCAGATCCGCATTGGCGTACAGCTCGTCCATGGGGAGGAAGGTAAAGGCCATGCGTCCCCGGTTCATGCGCAGCACCTTGTCACGGTTGAAGGATGCCACCATGACCTCACAGGGGTACGCTGACAGCCGCTGGGCAACCTGCATGGCCGCCCCCGCCTTCTCGTATATGTTAAAATTGGTTATCAGTGCGATTCTCTTGATATCGGCCATATGTTCACCTGCTTTCTCAGGGGTTTCACCCCTGCACCCCACCAAGAACCTTTTGGCAAACATCCTCGCTTCGCTCGGGGCAAATTTGCCTGCGGCAAAGTTTGCGAGGTTCTTGGATCTCCAAAACCCTTTAAAACATTGATGTTTAAAGTTTTTTGGAATTCCTAAACCTTTATTGCAAAAAAGGGTTTAAGTGGTGGTATAGGGAGCAACGCCCCCATAAACTACAATTTATCTTCTCTTAACAAAGTGCGCCAGAAATTCTCGGTTGCCGTCCCTGCCCTCGATGGGGGAAGGGATCACCGACAGGGCATCAAAGCCGCAGGCGGCGGCAGAGGCCACCACCCGATCCACGGCGGCCCTGCGATCCCGCTCCTGCTTTACGATGCCCTGCTTGTTCAGGGCGGACTTGGTCAACTCAAACTGGGGCTTGATCAGCGCCACCATCCAGCCGCCCCCCTTCAGGATAGAGGACAGAGCAGGGTGGAGGAGCGTCTGGGAAATAAAGGACACGTCCATCACGATGCCATCCACCGTCCCCGAAAAAGGAGCAGTCACCGCATCGGGATGCTCGGCACGCCACGAAGCATCCACCCCCACGAGATCGGCGGAGGTCAGACTGCGGGCGTTCATGCCCTCGGCGGGGCGTACACGGGGATCACTCTGCAGGGAGGGGTGAAGCTGACCGTGACCGGCATCCACGGCAAAGACCAGCGTCGCTCCCTGCTTCAAGAGGCAGTCGGTAAAGCCACCCGTGGAGGCGCCGATGTCCGCCAAGGTCAGACCCGTAGGGTCGATTTGAAATGCCCGCAGAGCCGCCTCCAGCTTCAGTCCGCCCCGACCCACGAAACGGGTGTCGTCTGTGGCGGCTACCGAAACGGTATGATCCCCGTCGGGAATCTCCTCGGAGGCCTTTGTCAACACACGGCCGTCCACCGTCACCGCTCCGTCCTCAATGAGCTTGCGAGCCAAGGTGCGGCTGGATGCGTGACCGTACCGGGTCAGATACAGATCGGCCCTCATGCAAGGAAGGGGCTGTATGCGGCATACAGGGGAATAAAGGCCATCAGGAAGGGGATCACAAATCCCACGACAGAACCGATGAAGACCTGAACGGGGGTATGTCCCACCAGCTCCTTGAGGTTCTGGTTGATCTTGGCAGGGGACTCATGCTTGAGAATATCCTTGGTGATAAGGTTCAGGATTCTGGCCTGCTCTCCCGTCTCACGGCGTACACCGGCGGCATCGCCCATAACGATGATGGCAAACATAAGCGCAATGGCAAAGTAGCCGGAAGCAAATCCGTAGCACAGACCGCAGGAGACAGCCAGAGCCGTCACTGAGGCAGAATGGGAGGAGGGCATACCGCCGTTGCCAAAGAGCAGAGCGGTAATGCTGAACTTGCGGAGCTTGAAAATGCCCGTGAAAACCTTGATGATCTGAGCTACGATCCAGCCCGTGCCGGCGCAAATCAGGGGAAAATTGTGGAGAAGACTTGACCAGAAATTCATGTATAGTGCCTTTCTTATTCATAGATTCAACGTAAAAATGTGGTTGCGGAGAAAGCCCTCCGCAAGCAAAGGGGTTTTTATACCTTGCGAACCGCCAGATACCGAGCCAAAGAGATCAGCCGCTCCGCCCCCTCGTAGGGAGCGACCTCGGCCACCGCCTCCTCGGTCAGCCTCGTTGCATAGGCCTCCGCCTCGGAAACCTCGGCAAAGGTGAGGAAGGTATTCTTATGATGAGTCTCGTCCCCGCCCACGGATTTGCCCATGGCCTCGGGGGTGGAGGTGACGTCCAGAACGTCATCAATGATCTGGAAGGCCAGGCCGATCCGCTCGGCGTAGGTCTCGGCGACCTTCATTTCAGCGGAGTCAAGATCATACCCCGCCGCCAACACGCCCAACTGAGCCGCTACACGGATGAGCGCCCCCGTCTTATGGGCATGGAGGACCAAAAGCTCCTCATAGGTCAACGTATTTTGCTCTCCGAACATATCCACGATCTGACCGCGCACCATACCACCGCACCCCGCCCCACGGGAAAGGAGCGTGACCGCCAGCGCTCGCACCTCGGGGGATACGGCCTGATTGGAGGCGGCCATTCCAAAAGCATCCAAGGCCAATCCGTCCCCCGCCAGGAGAGCGTAGGCCTCGCCGAAAACCTTATGGCTCGTGGGTCTGCCGCGGCGGAGATCATCATCGTCCATGCAGGGCAGATCGTCGTGGACGAGAGAGAAGGTGTGGATCATCTCCACCGCCGCCGCAAAGGGCAGGGCGGCCTCGGGATCTCCGCCAAAGAGTCGGCAGAACTCCAGAGTCAGGGCGGGGCGTACCCGCTTGCCTCCCGCCATCAGGGAGTATCGACAGGCCTCGTCAAGCACGGCATCCGTGCGGCCGCCCCCTCGGTACAGTGTGTCCAAAAGGGATTCCACCAATGCTCCGTCCTCCGCGAGGACGGCCTTGGCTACGGCCTCATAACTCACATTTCCCATGTTGCTCAATCCTCGGTGGAGGTAAAGGGGGCGGGCTTGATCTCCCCGTCGGCGGTGCGTTGCAGGATCTGTACCCGCTGCTCGGCCTCCCCCAGCTCCCGATTGAGGCGGCGGGTCAGGGCGACTCCCTCCTCGTAGAGAGCCAGGCTCTCATCCAAGGAGAGGCTGGCCCCCTCCATAGCCTTGACAATGACCTCCAGACGGGCAATGGCCGCCTCAAAGGGCATATCCTCATATCCTTCTATCTTCTTGGTCTCGCTCATGAGGAAACCTCCTTGTTTCAAATTTGGGTTTGTAGGGCTGCGCCCGACCTCGCGCCCACAGGGCGCATATCGAATTCCGCAGGAATATATCGAGTGCCGTAAGGCACATATCGAGTCCCATAGGGACATATCGACAACTCTTGTTTTCGTCGATATACACCCTTCGGGTGTTCGATATACCGCTGATGCGGTTCGATATGCCGCTGTGCGCCTCGATATGCCCCCTGCGGGGGCGTGAGGGCTTTCAGCCCTATAAATCCCAATTTACTTCTCCCCGATCTCCTCCACCCGCACACGGGCAGAGCCATCGGAGAAGCACAGGCGCACAGACTCGCCCACGGTCAATCGGTTGGCGGTGGGGATGACACGTCCTTCCCCGTCCTGTACCAAGGCGTACCCACGCCCCAGAACCGACAGAGGATTCAGCGCCCCCAGTTGGGCTACGACCCGCTCCATGGACTGCCGTTTTCCCTCCACGTGGCGGGACATCGACAGACCCAGCCGCTTATACAGTCCCGCAACCGTCTCACGGCGGAGACGGTACACCCCCTCGGGGGAGGTCAGCACACGGGAGGCAGACAAGCGATCCAGTTGGGTGCGACAGCGCCTCAAACGGGTGGTCTGGGCGGCAGAAAGACGGGTGGAGAGGGCTCTCACCTGACGGGACAGATCCTCCTTGTCGGGCAGAGACAATTCCGCCGCCGCAGAGGGGGTGGCGGCACGAAGATCCGCCACGAAATCGCAGATGGTAAAATCTACCTCGTGACCCACGGCAGACACCACGGGGATCTCGGAGGCGGCGATGGCTCGCGCCAGTCTCTCGTCGTTAAAGCCCCACAGATCCTCGGCAGAGCCTCCGCCACGGCCTATGATGATAAGGTCGACCCCCTGCTCGGGGTCGTCCTTGACGGCGTTGAAATATTGAATGCCTCCTCGCAGGTAGGCGGGAGCCTCCGCTCCCTGCACCAGAGAGGGGAATATCAAAATCTCGGTTGATGGACAACGCTTTTTAGCCACACGGATGATATCGTGGACAGCCGCTCCCGAGGGAGAGGTCACCACGCCGATCCGTCTCGGATGGGCGGGCAGGGGCTTTTTACGGGCGGGGTCAAAGAGTCCCTCGGCGCCTAGCCTGGCCTTGAGCTGCTCAAAGGCCACCGCCAAAGCGCCCGCGCCCTCGGGGATCATGTGATCGGCTATGAACTGGTACTGCCCCCTGGGGGGGTAGGCCGACACACGGCCGTGAGCCAGCACCTTCATACCGTTCTCGGGTTCAAACTCCATACGCATCACGGAACCCTTGAACATCACCGCCGAGATCACGCTATCCGTGTCCTTGAGGGAAAAGTACAGATGTCCCGACGAGTAGAGCTTCGCTCCCGAGATCTCACCCTGCACCCATACGTCGCTCAGGTTGGGATTACCCTCCAGAAGCATCTTGATATACTCGTTGAGTTGGCTGACGCTGAAGGCGTCGGGACGGTAGGTCTGCTCCATGGTGGGTCTCCTTTCTTGAGGCAATGGGAGGGGTACGGCGGGAGCAAATTCCCTTCGGCAATTTGCACAAGAGGGACGAAATGCTCAAGATCGGCTGAAAAAGACCTCTCGAAACCATGCCAAAAAGGGGCAAAATCGCCTGTTTTCGAGGGGTTTTGTATGGTCATAAATTCTCGCTTCGGCAGGGTTGTGCAATATGACGACCCGCACGCGACGGTTTTGTAGGGGAGAGGTCTCCCCTACCGCAATTCACACGGTGGGAGATGCCAGCGCGCAAAGGAGGGCGATGCCTGCGGCGTTATCCGCCGAGAAAGCAGGCTCGGGAAAATAGGTCTTCCAGCCCGCTCCCTTGGTGAGGATGGGACGGATGAGCTTGTTGCTCATGACCCCGCCGGCGTAGACCACGGGCAGAGGTGCTTCCCCGCCCTCGGCTCTCTTGGCCTGTAATTGATCGGTCATTTTCCGCAGGGTCTTACCAATGGTGGTCAGGGTATAGGCCGCCACGAGGGGGGCGTTCCCCGTCCTCCTCCACAGGTCTGCGGCCTGATTTTCCAGCCCCGACAGGTGGCAGACACCCTCACGGACGCTGGTCTTGATCTGAGGCAGGGGCTGAGTATTCTGTGCCGCCAGCACCTCAAGCGCCCGTCCGCAGGGGAAATCCAGCCCCAGCATAACGCCCACACGGTCTACGACCTGTCCTGCGTGGAGGTCGGCGCCCCAGCCCATAAGCTCCACGTCAAAGCCCCCCTCCACGGGATGAGCCACCACCGCTTCGGTGGTACCCCCCGACACGTGGAAGGCGAAAAATTCATGGGTCAGAAGCTTCCCCTCAGCCAAAGCCCCCGAGGAATACAGGGCGGCCATAATGTGACCGCTCTGGTGGGAGAATCGGCGCACCCCACAGCCACAGCCGGCGGCAAGAGCCTCGGCGGCCACGATGCCCGTCAGGAAGCAGGGCATATAGGAGTCTGCCGCGTCCCGAGGGGTAGCGGACACACCCACGGCGGCAACGGAATAGCCGCCCTCCTCCAGAATACTCCGCAGCTCCCGTGTAACGGTGGGGAGATTCTTCACGTGGGCAAAGACGGCGTCACACTGGCGCAGCCCCCTTGCCCCCTCGGAGACGGGGAGAGGCGCCTTACAGTTGGCGATGACGGTCAGTCTGCCGTCCTCTCCCACCGCACAGGCCGCCGCCGAGGTGGTATAGTTACTGGTATCGAAGCCCACCCAGCAAAGAGGAGCTTTTCCCTGTTCCGACATGGTTTACTCGGCCTCAGCAGAGGACTCCTCCGAGGTCTTCTCCATCTCGGCCACAGGGTCGGAATCGGGCTCTTCCACGGGGATCTCCGACATCTCGGGCTCGGCGGCCTCGGGAGTCTCTACGACGGGCAGAGCGCCGCCGCTTACCTCCAGCTCCTTCTTAATGGCGTTCAGCACGCCGTTGATGAAGGCGCGGGCCTTGGGATCATCGTACTTCTTGGCCAGCTCCACGGCCTCGTTGATGGCCACGGGAGCAGGGATCTTCTCGGCAAACACCACCTCGTAAGCCCCCAGACGCAGGATGGCTCGGGAGACACGGGAGAGGCGGTCGGTACGCCAGCCCTTGGCGTGATGTCCCAGAAGGACGTCGATCTCCGAAAGCTTCTCCATGATGGCGTAGTATTCCTTGCGGATGATTCGATCCTTAGGATCCATGTCACGAGCCTCGACGGCGCGGGCAAAGATAGCCTCAGGGGCGTCATCCTCGTGGTATTCCGTCTCAAAGAGGAGGGTCAGGACGGCCTCACGGGCAGCGCGTCTCTGCTCACGGGCGGCATCGGCCTTCTTCCTGGCATAGGCGATGTTATGATTCTTCTGATTCTCTGCCATGGTATGTATCCTTTCACGGGGAAATATGTATGCTTCAATGATCAGCGGGAAACACATTCGCGCGCATAGTATATCAGTATTATTATACTGCATTTTTCCGGGAAAGTCAACACAAAAAATGAATAAATACAGAAAAAATGAATACAAATTTTGGTACAATAACTCCCCGCAGAGTAGTAGATTTCCTTTTCGGGCGGAAACACCTCAAAGTCCCCTTGCAATGACGTGACCTTCTTCATAGAAAAACAGACCCACGCACCGATGTCGGCGTTGTGGGTCTGTTCTTGTCTGCGGGGCGGGATCAGTCTCTGATCTCCACGTTGACCCGCTTTCCGCACTCGGCGGAGGCTGCCTTGATGACCGTACGGATGGCCTTGGCGATGCGGCCGTGACGGCCGATGACCATGCCCATATCGTCGGGGGCGACCGTGAGCGTCAGGGTGATGGTAGTCTCATCCTCTTCACGGATGACCTTGACCTCGTCGGGGCTATCTACGATGGCGGCAGCGATGTCGTGTAAGGTCGTTTGAATTTCTGCCATGACTTAACTCCGTCAGAATCAGTCAATGATGCCGTTCTTCTTGAACAGGGACTTAACGGTCTCGGTAGGCTGAGCGCCCTTGAACATCCAATCCTTAGCCTTGTCTGCGTCGATCTTGACCTCGGCAGGGTTGGTCATGGGGTTGTAGTAGCCGATCTGATCGATGAAGCGGCCATCGCGGGGGTAGCGGCTGTCGGCAACGACAATACGGTAGGTGGGAGCCTTCTTGGCACCGGTTCTGGTAAGTCTGATCTTAACCATGGTTTGTTTCCTCCAAAAATAAATGTTTTGTTTTTTGACTTATTTTTTATATGACTTCGTTCATCAGAACGGAAGCTTCATTTTTCCGAAGCCGCCCCGATTCTTCTTGCCGCCCATGCGGCCCATGTCGGAGAACTGCTTCATGAGCTTTTTGATCTGCTCAAACTGCTTGAGCAGGCGGTTGACCTCCTCAACCGTGGTGCCGCTTCCTGCGGCGATGCGCTTCTTGCGGGAGGCGTTCAAAAGCTGCTCGGGGCGCTCCCGCTCGGCTCGGGTCATGGACAGGATGATGGCCTGCTGGCGTGCCAAGGCCTTCTCGTCCACCTGGGCGTCCTTGAGAGCGCCCGGCTTCATACCGGGGATCATGCCTGCCAGCTGCTCCAGATTTCCCATACCCTTGAGCTGATCGAACTGCTCCAGGTAATCGTCCAGAGTAAAGGTGGATTGGCGGATCTTCTGCTCCAGCTCGGCGGCCTTTTTCTCGTCGAACTGCGCCTGCGCCTTGTCGATCAAGGTCAGCACGTCACCCATGCCCAAAATGCGGTTGGCCATGCGATCGGGA
>JAFXJW010000124.1 GCA_017532045.1 Clostridia bacterium
AATTTAGAATAACTTCAACGCGACGCGCTCTCCCTCAGTCGCCTACGGCGACAGCTCCCTCCCGGAGGGAGCCTCTGTCAGTAGCCGCTTATTAAAGTGTTGTTCCATTGAGAAAAACTGTCCTTAGGAACACAACGCCATTCGGGCGGGGGTTTTCTTATGGGGTCAGAACCACTCTGCGCACTTCTCGGCTTTGGTCACGGGGAGGAGGTCGCCTCGGTGGGCGTCACCCCAGAAGCAGGAGAAGTCCCAAAAGGATCACGGTCTCGTCCAGATCCCCTCGATCGGCGCAATCGCCTCCCTCCCGCAAAAGAAGCAGGATCAGCCCCAAAAGAAGCAGCTCCTCCGTCCCCAAGGACAGCCCTCCCCCGAAGGCATTGCGAAACGGGACGGGTCTTGGCGGGGGAGAGAGTCGCGTATCTGTCCCGGCGGCGTGTTCCTCCTCGGGGCTGACCGATCCGTCAGAGTCAACCCTTTTCGCATACAGAGTGTCCTCATCGTCCGAGAAGGAGGATACGCGATCATCGGGGACAACCTCGTATCGGGGCTGGGAATATCGACGCCCCTCCCCCAGCTGACTGATGCGGGGAAGGCCGTCAAAGTGGGGGACGGGGGTGTCGGAGGCGGCAGACGGAGTCTCCTTCACCACGCCCAGCGGCCGTTCCTCTCCATCCACGATAGCGTGGCCACGGTAATTAGGCGGGATGCTGACCCGAGGGGCACGGTTAGGTCGGTGGATGCCCCCCGTCCCTACGGGGGCGTGAGTAAACCCTTTTTCCTTACTGTACACGACCATCCCTCCCTTCCTCTTGGGTGTTTCTCCCGCCTACCGCTCCCAGAATCCCCGACAGGGATACCCCTGACCTTTCCAGCGCATCCCAGACCCTGCACAGACGGATGACCGTCTCGGCTGAATCACGGCGGTGGGGGCTCAGGTAAGGCTTCAGTGCACAGAGCAGGGCGGTGTGGCGGTCAATCGAATGGGGTCTTGTGGCGTGGGGCGAATTTCCGACACCGCCGCCAAGTCCTGCCAGCAAGGGAGACAGATTCTCCATCAAGGACGGAAGAGCGGACAGGAGGGCAGGGTTTTGGAAAAGCATTCCCAATGGGCTTCCTCCCGGCGGCGAAGGTGTGGTCGGCGGGGGAACAGGCGGGGACGTCGGCGGATCGTCCGCCGGGGGTGAGGTATTCTCCACCTCGTCCAACAAACGCTCCAAGAGACCGCTTGGGGAGGACGGGGTAGCGGCGGCACCGGTCATATCCTCAGCCATGGCTCTACCTCCGCCCCTCCCCGTGCCCTCCCCCGAGGGACTGCAAAATGCGGGAGATATCCTCCTCGGTGGCCACCGACAGCACCCCCCTCAGGGCGGTCATGTCCATTTGTGCGAGCGGCACACGGCTGACGTCCACCCCGTATTCGGTCAGCAGCTTACCCAGCACCGAGCGAAGCTGCTCGTCATTCAGTCTGAGCAGACGCTCCAGGCTTTTCTTATCCAGTTGCATAGAATACCCCTTTGCCGCCGTAGGGATTACCGCCCGAGGTGGGCAGCGAAAGGGCGGCTACTGTCATCCTATGCCGCCCCGTGGGGGAAGGGTGCAAAAAAGTGGGAAATCCCGAGAAAATTCATGGAAAATCCATGGACAAACCGACGCTTCCGTGTTATACTATAGGATGAAAGATTCTGACACCCAACCCACGGAAAGGAGCCGCCATGACTCTGCTCATACTCTCCGACAGCCACGGCCGCCCCGACCATGTGGAGGAAGCCATTCGCCGTGTCCGCCCCGACGGCATCCTGTTTGCGGGAGACGGTCTGCGGGATCTGACCCGTGTCGGGGATCCTCCCTGCCCCCTGTGGGCGGTGTCGGGAAACTGTGATTGGTCCCCGAGCCTGATCGTAAACGGCCGCTCCGTAGAGGCTGAGGACGAGGAGCTGATCACGGTAGAGGGCGTCCGCATCCTCCTCCTCCACGGCCACAGGTACGGCGTCAAGAGAGGGCTTCTCCCCGCCACGCACCGCGCCATGGAGAAGGAGGCCGACATTCTGGTTTTCGGCCACACCCATATTCCCCTGGAGCTTCACCTGCTTCCCGACGATGAAAAAAGCCTCGTCCCCGTCCTGAGGCCCCTGACCCTGTTCAATCCCGGGAGCATTGGAGACTCCGAGGCATCCTTCGGCACCATTACCATCCGAGGCGGAAAAGTCTTGTGCGGTTACGGAACGCTTTGACTCCCCGCCCTGCCGCCCAATAGAAAAAGACCGTCTCGCTCATGAGCGAAACGGTCTGACTGCCGAGTCTTGACTTACAGCTCCTCGAAGGCGGTCTCCTCATCCATCTCGGTCTCTGCGTTCTCCAGAGACTCATAGAAGGCGTCGATCACAGCCTTCTCCAGGCTGGCGCGAACCTGAGAGTTGATGGGATGTACAATGTCACGATAGGTACCATCAGGATTCTTGCGACTGGGCATCACGATGAAATACTTCTCGCGGGCATAAATAACCTTGATGTCGTGTACCGCCAGCTGTCCGTCAAAGGTCACGGACACGACGGCCCTCATAGGTCCTTCGTTAAAAAGTTTTCTTACCTTTACATCGGTAATCTGCATGAGCTTCCACACCTCCGTTTTGCATTGACCATGGTCAATGCTATTAGATAAAGTATAACCCAATTGCGTGAAATTAATTTGACAAAATTAAGTATTTTTTGTAAACTAAGCGACAAATTATCACCTTTTTTGTTCTTTTTCACCAAGATTCTCGTTTTCATACGCCCGCAACCCATTTTTAGGGGCGGAGACCTAAGATCGGGCCTTCCCCCGATCCTCTCAAAGGAGCAATTTATCTATGTCCACTCCCAACACCCACGAGGGCCCTGCCCGTATCCTGTCCCATCTGGAGACCTGCGCCGCCACTCACGCATCGGTTTTTTTCATCGGTGTAGGCGGGATCATGATGTCCTCCCTGGCTCTTCTCACCGCCCGCGCGGGACACCCCGTTTTTGGCTCTGACCGCACCCGCACCGCCCTGACCGACACCCTGACACAGGAGGGCGTAACGGTGCTGTACAGACACACCGCCGAGAACATACCCGAAAATTGCGGGCTGGTCGTATATACCGTGGCCATTTCGGAGGATAATCCCGAATATACCGAGGCGCAAAAACGGGGCATTCCCTGCATCTCCCGCGCTGACTATCTGGGCGCCCTCATGACGGGCTACACCCGCCGTGTCGGCGTAGCGGGCATGCACGGTAAAAGCACCTGCACCTCCATGTGCGCCCAGATCCTTTTGGACGCCGAGGTAGATCCCACCATCCTGTCGGGGGCTACCTACGCCCCCATGGGCGGGGCTTACCGTCTTGGCCACTCCAAGGAGCATTTTCTGTTCGAGGCCTGCGAGTACATGGACTCCTTTTTGGACTTCAATCCCACCGTGTCCATTCTGCTGGGGGCTGAGCTGGAGCACGTGGACTACTTCAAGGACATGGAGCAGATCATCGAGTCCTTCGCCCGCTATGCTTCCCTGACGGGGAGGGATGGCGTGACGGTAGTGAATCTGGACGATCCCCACATTATGGAATCGGCCAAGCGGGCTCTGACTCGGGGAAAGACGGGTGGGCTGATCACCTTCAGCGCCGAGGGCAATCCCGCCGCCGACTTCACCGCTACCCATATCCACACAAGAAACGGACTTCCCTGCTTTGAGCTGATCCGTCGCGGGGAATCCCTGGGACAGGTCACCATGGCCGTCCCCGGCCGCCATCAGGTCATCAACGCCCTGGCCGCCGCCGCCGCCATGGATGCCTGCGACATTCCCGCCCCTGCCATCCTGTCGGGTCTTGCCCACTACGTGGGCGCTGGTCGCCGCATGGAGTACAAGGGAGAGATCAACGGAGGGAGGGTCTACGACGATTACGGTCACCATCCCACCGAGATCAAGGCTACGCTGGAGGGTGCCAAGGCTCTTTGCGCCCAGGGTAGCCGCTTGATCTGTATATTCCAGCCCCACACCTACAGCCGCACCGCCGCTCTGTATGGGGATTTCCTCACCGCCTTTGACGCCGCCGACAAAATGGCCTTCATCGACATATACGCCGCCCGAGAGGACAATATCTACGGCGTCTCCTCCGCAGGCCTGGCCACCGACATCAACGCCGCCACCCCCGACCGCGCCCTGTACTGTCCCACCCCCGAGGATGCCGCCGAGGCTATCCGCAAGACCACCCGCCCCGGAGACGTGGTCGTCGTCATGGGTGCAGGCGACGTGATCAAGGTCACGCAAATTCTGTTTGGGTGATATTTAAGTTGGTATTTATAGGGGAGTTCTCTCCGTCCTCCGTTCCCCAAGGGTGAAGGGCGAAGCCCTTCATTAAGAAAAGTGGCCGGGGGTACTGGGGGCGTCAGCCGCAACACGAACACCATCTGAGGTTAACCAAGAAGGTTGCGGCCTGCAAATGCTGCCCTTACGGCATCATTTGCCGTGGTGCGGCTTGTCGGAAAAACGCCCCAATGCGCGGCGGAAGCCGCAAGAAAGCTTTCGACAAACTTCCTTTTCAAATAAAGGGGGAATCCCGTTTCGACTCGTAAAGTTTCTTGCACCTGCCGGTGCGCGTCAGGGCGCTCAAGGCCGCCCCCGACACCCCAGGCCTCCTACTTTTTCTTTGCAGGGGCTTCGCCCCTGCACCCCTTTAAAGCGGAAACCCAACTGACCGACAAACCCAAATATTCCACACCAACGAAAGGATTCCTTCCATGGTCTTTTCTTCCACCATATTCCTGTTCGGATTCCTCCCCCTTTCCCTGCTGGTGTACTATATTTCACCGCTACGGATACGGAATCTCATGCTCTTCCTTCTGAGCCTCATCTTCTACGGCTTTGGAGAGCCCACCTACATTGCAGTCATGCTCTTCTCGGTGACGGTGGCGTATCTCACGGGCTTCCCCATCGGGAAATATCGGGAGAGCAATCCTAACAAGGCAAAATTCTGGCTGATCCTGTCGGTTTGTCTCAACTTGGGGATGCTGGTGTTCTTCAAGTACACCAACTTCATCATTGAGAATCTTTCGCTGATCCCCCCACTAATGGGGGTGCTGGAGCCCATCGAGGGGCTGACCCTCCCCATCGGCATCAGCTTCTACACCTTCCAGATCATGTCCTACTCCATTGACCTGTACCGAGGCGCCACTGACACCCAGAGAAGCTATGTCTCCTTTGGCGCATACGTGTCCCTGTTCCCCCAGCTCATTGCAGGCCCCATCGTCCGCTATCGGGACGTGGACGACCAGCTCATCTCCCGCACCCATTCGGTGGACAAGTTCTCCTCGGGTGTGAGCCGCTTTACCGTTGGCTTTGCCAAAAAGATATTGCTGGGCGACTCCCTGGCCGCCATCTACGCCTATCTGGGCACGGGCTTTGCCGCCGAGCCCACGGTGCTGACCGCATGGATGCTGGTGCTGACCTACACCCTGCACATCTACTTCGACTTCTCGGGCTACTCCGACATGGCCATAGGCCTCGGTCGGATGCTGGGCTTTGAGTTTTTGGAAAACTTCAACTACCCCTATCTCGCCTCCTCCATCACCGACTTCTGGCGGCGGTGGCACATCTCCCTGTCCTCCTGGTTCCGTGAGTACGTCTACATTCCTCTGGGCGGTAACCGCAAGGGCCTTGCCCGTCAGTTTGTCAACATGGGCGTGGTCTGGTTCCTCACGGGTCTGTGGCATGGAGCGGCCTGGAACTTCATCCTGTGGGGCGTGTTCTACTTCATCATACTGTCCCTCGAGAAGGCCTTCCTGCTCAAGTGGTTTGAGCGCTCCCCCGCCACCCGCGCGCTGGGTCACGTCTGGGCCCTGATCCTGGTGGGCATCGGCTGGATGATCTTCGATCACACCAACCTGTCCGAGGCCTTCGCCATTATGGGCGGTATGGTGGGTATCGGGACAGTCGGATTCACCTCGACTACGGTCAGCTACGAGCTACTGCGTTGCCTGCCTCTTCTGACGGTAGCGGTGGTCGCCGCCACCCCCTACCCCGCGCGTCTCTTTGCCAAGCTGGAGGCCAAGCGTCCCCGCCTGTCCTTCCTCCGCCCTATTCTCATTGGTTTGGCTCTTGCGGTATCCGTGTCCTACATGGTCAGCGGTACCTTCAGCCCCTTCCTCTACTATATCTTCTAAGGGTTGCCTATGAACAGAAAGATCAATATCACGATCACGGCCTTGTTCCTCGTGTTCCTGTTCGGTTTCGGGATCGCCTTTTGGATCATCCCCGACACCGACTTCTCCCCCGAGGAAAACCGTGCCCTGCAGACCTTCCCCTCCGTCAACGCCGAAAACTGGCTGGACGGCAAGGTCTCCTCTCAGCTCATCACCTACTACTCGGATCAGTTCCCCCTCCGCAACGGCTTTGTGGGACTTCACGCCCTGAGCGAGCTGGGCTGGGGACGGGGAGAGAGCAACGGCGTGCTGGTGGGCGAGGGTGGCCAGTTGGCTGTCCGCCGCTTTGACGCCTATCTCAACCGCTCTGAGCGCCTAGAGGACACCGACCATTACAGCTCCGCCCACGTAGATCGTGGCCTTGCCTCCTTGGTAAGCCTCCACAAGACCCTGCAGAGCAAGGGCATCCCCCTGTGCGTTCTTCTCGCCCCCCGCACCGTTGACGTGACGGCGGGAGATTTCAACTACCCCTCGGCCATTTCCGACGGTCTGGACGCCACCATCGAAAACGCCATGCAGGCGGGCGGAGTCAACAGCGTGGAGCTGATGGCCACCTTCCGTGGTCTCCACGAGGCGGGAGAATACGTCTACTACCGCACCGACCACCACTGGACCACCAAGGGGGCGTACACCGCCTATACCGCCGTGATGGAGTCCTGGGGCATGGGAGACCAGGTTCTCCCTACGGACGACTTCACCGTCCGAGAGATCCCCGACTTCTTTGGCACCACCCACTCCCGCGCGGGACTCTTCTTCATTCCTCCCGACACCCTGGAGATCTGGGAAGCCCCCGACGACAACCGCTACACCGTATATGAGGTCAGCGGTGAAACCACCAAAACCGTCATTGAATCGGGCTTTATCAGCGAAAAATACCTGTCCGAGAAGGACAAGTACGGCGCATTTCTGGACGGTACCCACCGTATGCTCTTCATTGTGGACAAGGAGGCCGCCGCCCGTGGGGAGACCCGTCCCCGCCTGCTTCTGGCGCGGGACTCCTTTGCCAACAGCATGGTTCCCTTCCTGGCTCGCCACTTTGACATTTGCATGGTCAACCTCACGGGAGGCATGACCAACCTCACCGAGCTGTGCGAGACCTACGACTGCCAGCGGGTGCTGGTGGTGTGCAACAGAGAAAATCTCATTGCGTCGGACTGTTTTACGCAGATTCAATAAACCGAAACAGGCAGAGCATATGCGTAGTGTCCTTAAGGGCACTACGCATATGCTCTGCCTTTTCTGTTGAGCTAAAACCCAAGGAGAAAGCCTCGGCCGGGAGGTTTCTTGCCGAGGCGAAAACTATTTTACGCATGACTGAACAACAACGCTGCTTATTCCTCATTTTTGTATAGTGTTAATTTATCTTCCTCGGGACGATAGATGCCGAGAAGGATATCCTTCGCATCCGTGCATCCCTGTATTTTCAACTGCTTCGCAAGCCAATTCGCGTCCCTCCCCATGCGGGAAAGATTCTCGCCCATTACGCGCCCGTCCATAATGACCTCCACGCCAATGTGGGTCTCTTTTGCCGTGATCTTCAAGTCAACGGGCGTTACAGGGCGGTTTGCCGCCTTGGGCAGGATGGATAGCTTTCCGTTATGCTCGAAGATAGCCGTCTGAATCTCGTCAAGGTCAAAATACCCTTGCTCCCGACACAGAAGCATAAACTCGGATAAGTCAAGCTTCGCCTGCATGAGATTCCTTCGGTAGAGCCTTCCCTCATTCATGAGTATCGTGGGCGTTCCGTTGATATACTTGCGTGTTTTTGGAATTTTATGGGCAAGCAAATTCAAAAGAAGCGAGGCGAGACCGTAAATGGCAAGCGCGATCAACGGCTTATACGGCTTTTCCAGCTCGGTGGCAAGCTCCGCGCCGATGGAGCCGATGGTGATACCGCTGACATAGTCGAAAAAGTCGAGCTGCGCCACCTGCTTGTGCCCCATGATTTTTGTAATGATAAACAATGACGCTACCGAAAGCAGAGCCGTCAGTATGATCTTGATTATTTCCATTTTAACTCCGGCCGTTTCTTTTTAGTATGCGATACAAAGAACCCCAATATACGTATAGACACCATGAAAACGGCAAAAACTAATCATAGTAAAGCTCGGAGGATAACTATGGAATCGATTTGGGAAAAAGACGCACAGGCGGTGCGGTTTGACTTATTGAAGGGAAACAAAAACACCGACGTTTTGATTATTGGGGGCGGAATTGCGGGAATTTTGTGCGCATACAAGTTAAAAAATGCGGGTATGGATTGTTTGCTGGTAGAGGCGACCGAGATCTGTGGCGGTATTACAAAAAACACCACGGCAAAGATCACCCTGCAGCACGGTTTGATCTACGACAGGATGATCCGTCGCTTTGGCGAGAACAAGGCGTGGCTTTACGCAGAGGCACAGAAAAAAGCGTGCAAAGAATACGCCCGACTTTGTGAGAATATTCATTGCGACTATGAAATAAGGGATTCCTACGTCTATTCCTTACATGACCCCAAGGAAGTTGAAAGGGAGGTCTCCGCCTTGAACCGTATCGGTGTGAAAGCAGAGCGTTCGGATGCAAAAGAGCTTCCTTTTAAGGTTGCGGGGGCAATACGCGTGAAGGATCAAGCGCAGTTTCACCCTTTAAAATTTCTATATAATATTGCAAAAGATCTGCCGATATACGAGCATACCAAGGTAGTAGAACTGATGCCGCACAAGGCAAAAACCAACCATGGCGAGATCACCTACAAAAAGCTGATCATCGCAACGCATTTTCCAATACTCAACAAACACGGCTTGTACCCCTTGAAGCTCTATCAGCACCGTTCCTACGTGATTGCGCTGAAAGGAGCGCAGAACGTGGACGGAATGTACGTGGACGAATCCGACACGGGGTTATCCTTCCGCAGCTACGGCGATCTTCTGCTCCTCGGCGGTGGTGGACACCGAACGGGCAAGCAAGGCGGCTGTTGGCAGGAGCTTGAAGACTTCGCAAAGAAGCACTACAAAAACGCCGAAATCGTGAGCAGATGGGCAACGCAGGATTGCATGACGCTGGACGATATTCCTTATATAGGTCAGTACGCCAAATCCACCCCCGACGTCTTCGTGGCAACGGGATTTAACAAATGGGGGATGACAAACGCCATGGTCGCCGCCGATATACTCTGCGACCTTGTCCAAGGAAAATCCAATTCTTATGCCAACCTTTTTCATCCCTCGCGCACGGTTCTTCATCCACAGCTTGCCGTAAATGCTTTTGAATCAACCCTCGGACTTCTCACGCCCACCGCACCTCGCTGTCCACATCTTGGTTGCGCACTCAAATACAATGAAGCAGAGCACACGTGGGATTGTCCCTGCCACGGCTCACGCTTCACCGAGAACGGTGAGCTGATCGACAATCCTGCGACGGATGATCATAAATCAATCCGGTGAAGCATGCCTCCGAAATAGTAGTTGCTATTTCGGAGGCGATTTTCATTTCTTGCTATTCAAATTAGGATACTCAGATAAAACAAATAATCCGAACGACTCTCCAGGTAAGAGAAGGCTCGGATTTTTTTCATGTAGTCGAAGTGGCGGGACCTCCGAGCAAAGCTCGGTTGAACTCCCGCTTGCGCCCATGAAATCCTTTTCCCTTATATTCTCAGCGCAAGCTAAGCCGCCGTACGCAAGGCATACGTCGGCGGAGTTCTTCGTCGGTCATTTTCATCAAAAAAGCCATAGAGGCGCAATCGCGCCTCTATGGCTTTTTTGGTCGAAGTGGCGGGACTCGAACTCGCGGCCTCCAGTACCCGAACAAATACGCCATCGTTTTTTGACTACTTTTGTTAACTTTTTGATGCTTTTTAGTCCGAAAACGATGCTTTCCGATGCTCTTGTAAGCACTGTTTCCACGTAGTCCGAAGCCGTAGATGGTCAAAGATGTGGTCAAGCCGAATTCTCATCCAAAAACCGAGCCGCGATTATAGCTAACTCATACCGTCAGGTGACTAAACGGTTCACCCGTGTCGAGTTTTTCTTCTGCCGTTAGTATACCATACTTCGAGAGATTAGTCAACCACCTTCTCTCAAAACGCAAAAAATGATGTGCAGTAGACGAAAGAAAACGCTCCACCGAGAAAGTTCAAAAAAGGAGTTGACAAAGCAGCTCCGTCGTGATATAATAATAACGGAGAGAGCCGATGACGGTTGCTCCCCAGCTTAATAAGTTAAAAGAATTAACCGCTTAAGATTGGTAGTCAGGGCGGTTAATTCTTTTTATTATGATTATCTATGTAAGTCAGAAGCGCTATTAAAAATCCTGCGAACAGGAACAACAGCTCCCAAGTAACAAACATGAGCATCACCTCCCCTCTCGGGAAGGCAAAAGAATCTGCGTTCCCGATTAAGGGAAGCAACCGCCACCGTATATGGCACTCTCCGGGTGTCTTGCGACACCGATAGTATTATAGCATATTTTCCTCTGATAGTCAATACGGAATGTTCAAAAAAGAGTTGACGAAGCAGCTTCGTCGTGGTATAATAATAACGGAGAGAACCAATGACGGTTGCTATCCCGAATAACGATTAAGAATTAACCGCCTCGAGTTGCAGCAAGAGGGCGGTTAATTTTTTTATGCCTTCACCACGCAAAATTTGCATCGCTGTAAGCAAAGAAAACGCCCGGAGAAAAAAAGTTAGATTTATTTTCAAAAAAGTGCTGGACTTCCTCTCTCTTCTGTGGTATGTTGTTGTGCTGATAGAAAAGGAGGCACAACCTATGAAAAGTATGATAAAAGAACTATGGCACGGAAATATAATTCCGCAAGAGGACAGCAGAAACAACTCAAAGGAGATGAAGGAGCTACTCGGAT
>JAFXJW010000125.1 GCA_017532045.1 Clostridia bacterium
CCCTGGATGTAGATGATCGGGGTGCCCTTGTCGCCCGAGCCGGAGGTCAGGTCGCACAGGGAGCCGATCAGGTCGGTCAGGCGGCGCGGAGTCGTACCCTGAGCGGCCATGTTGCCTACCAGAGAGCCCTGAGCTTCCTTCTCACGGATGGACTTGGCAATGGCCTCGCGGAGAGCCTCGCCGGACAGATCCTTGTAGTCGTTGTCGGCCAGATACTTGAGCTTCAGCTCGTTGGGAGTACCGATCAGACCGTCGGTGAAGGCGGGGGAAACAACGGGGTCAGCCAGCTCCCAGATCTTACCCTTGGGATCCTTAAATGCGCCGTCACCGTACACCATGACCTCCACGTGCTTGCCGGTGGCGGCCAGAACACGGGCCTGAATGTCCAGAACAAGAGACTTGCACTCACGGGGGAAGAGCTTGACCTTGTCCTCGGTGGACTTGTTAGAGCCCAGAAGACCGTACTTCTCGTTGCAGCCGCTTCCGTTTACGGGAGCGTTCATGATCTCGTCCAGACCGCAAACGATCTTGGCGCCACCTGCCAGCAGGATGCGCTTGGTACGGGCGCGGGTGTGAATGTCACAGTTCAGAACACAGTCGGTGTAGTTCAGAATGGTCTTGGCCTGGTTGGCGAAGATGATCTCGCACTCGGCGCCGCACTCACGGATCAGGTTGCCGTAGTATTCCACGTAGTCCACGCCGGTGAACTCGTGCTTGTTCTCACCGAACAGTTCACGGTATTTCTCCAAAGACAGAACGTCGGAGTAGGGATTGATGCCGGCCTCGTCAATCAGATCCAAAGAAACCAGCTCGTTTCCCACCTCGTCGGAGGGGTAGGACAGCATAAGGACTACCTTTTTACAGCCCATGGCGATACCACGCAGGCAAATGGCGAAGCGGTTACGGGAGAGGATAGGGAAAATCACGCCGACCGTGCCGCCGCCCAGCTTGGCGCGGACGTCGTCTGCGATATTTTGTACCGAGCAGTAGTTGCCCTGAGAGCGAGCCACGATGGATTCAGTGAGGGAAATGACGTCACGGTCACGCAGCTCAAATCCCTCGGATTTGGCGGCAGCCAGTACGCTGTCGGTGACGATGGCGGCCAGATCGTCGCCCTCACGGATGATGGGGCAACGGATGCCACGGGAAACGGTACCGATGAGTCTAGTCTGTTCCATAAATTGTATCTCCTAAATTTTAATTACAGAATGAAAAAGAGGGCAGGGAAGGAAACTGTAAGAAGTGACTTGTCCAGTAGGCGATCCTGTCAATGACGTGAACCCGTCTGTCGGCATTAGTCAGCATAGTGTTCCTCCTCTCCGCAGGATGGTACCGCCCCTGCCTGACGGCGCACCGTAGGCAAAAAGAACGTTACAGTATATTATAACAATTTTTTCGCAATTTTTCAAGGGGTTAAGCAAAAAAAACGGAAAAAACATGACGATTTTTTTGGAAAAATACCTACCATGTTCCGTGCAATTTTGTGAGGAGAAAATTTGAAGAAACATATTGACAAATCCTTTTGTTTATGATATAATCTTCGGGTGTACAAAAACACGACCCATTAGCTCAGTCGGTAGAGCATCTGACTTTTAATCAGGGGGTCCGGGATTCGAGTTCCCGATGGGTCACCAAAAACAAAAAGGCACTGCAACGCAGTGCCTTTTTGTTTTTGATGATGAATATCCGAACCGAATCCCCGCCAAGCCGCAAGGCTTGGCAAAGCGTGCGCAGGATCTTTGGGGTGAAGTATTACCTTGGCGCACGCAGGGATTCAGAGTTCCCGATGGAAGCGAAGCCTTCAAGATGCAAAACGAAGCGATCATTTTTGATCGGCAAGAACATCTTGACCCTGCGCCCTCGCAGGTTTCGAGCTTCTCGATGGGTGATTATATCCCCTCACCGCACGCAGGGATTCAGAGTTTCCGATAGGTGATTATGGTCGCTTACATCGTGCGCTTTATTATGTTAATAAAGTGTAAATAATCCGTTTTCCCTCTCGCAAAAAGAGTGAAAATATAGTATAATATCACATTGAGATAGAATGCCCCAGGGGGCATCTCGTACGTGATTTTATTTTTGGAGGTACATACCATGACTCTCGTGATCCTGGCCGCAGGAATGGGCTCCCGCTTTGGTGGCGTTAAGCAGATGGAACCCATAGACAAGGACGGAAACTTCATCATCGACTACTCCATTTTCGACGCCAAGCGCGCAGGCTTTGATAAGGTCGTCTTCATCATTAAGGAAGCCATCGCCGAAGACTTCAAGGCTACCATCGGCGCCCGTGTTGAGCCTCATATTCAGGTTGAGTATGCCTACCAGGAGCTTTCCGATATTCCCGAGGGCCGCGTGAAGCCTTGGGGCACCACCCACGCCGTCCGCTCCACCCGCGCTATCGTGAAGGAACCCTACGGCGTCATTAACGCTGACGATTTCTACGGCCGCAACACCTACGAGAAGCTGGCGAGCCACCTCCGCAAGATGGAGAACGGCGAGCTGGGCGGCGACGGTGTGTGCCATTGCTGTGCCGTTGGCTTTAAGGTCAACAAGACCCTGACCGACAAGGGCGGTTGCTCCCGCGGCGTCTGCCAGGTGGATGAGAACGGTATGCTCACCAATCTGGTCGAAACTCACAAAATTGAGAAGCTGGGGGAGAACGCTCAGTACCCCGATGAAAACGGCAACATGGTTTTCCTGGACGGCGAGACCGTCGTTTCCATGAACTGCTGGGGTCTGGGCGCTGAGACCATCGACATGCTGGATAAGGATTTCGACGTGTTCATGGCTGACCTGAAGAACGTGGCCGATCCTGCCAAGGCCGAGTCCCTCTTGCCCGCCTCCATCGACAACTTCGTGAAGGCAGGGAAGTGCGACGTGGTCGTATATTCCACCGAAAGCGAGTGGTACGGCGTGACCTACAAGGAGGATAAGCCTTGGGTCGTGAACGCCATTCAGGCTCTGATCGATGCGGGCGAATACCCCGAACATCTGTGGGAGAACTGATATGAGCATGCATACCAACGAGCAAGTTATCGCCGTTTGCGGTCAGTTTGCCTTTGACGCCCCCGTGGCAAGTATCAAGGTCTGCGGTAACGGCCATATCAACAGCACCTACATCATTACCACCGAGACAGGCAAGCGCTACATCCTCCAGATTCTGAATACCGCTATCTTCAAGGATCCCGTAGGGGTTATGAATAACATCGTAGCTGTCACCGAGCATATTCGCGCGGGCCTTATTGCCGCCGGAGAGGACGCCGAGCGCGGCACGATGCGTGTTGTTTACACCACCGACGGAAAGAACGGCTATGCCGACGAAGAGGGCCGCTTCTGGCGTGCTTACGATTTCGTGGAGGACACCATCTGCCGCCTCACCGTGGACAGCCCCGAGACCTTTGCCCGTGTGGGCGAGGCCTTCGGAGATTTCCAGCGCAGACTGGCGGATTTCGATGCTTCCGCCTTGATTGATTCCATTCCCAATTTCCACAACACCAAAAAGAGATACGCCACCTTCCTTGCCTCGGTTGAGCGGGATGCCGCAGGCCGTGTCGCTTCTGTGCAGGACGAGATCCGCTTTATTACCGATCGTGCCGAGAAATGCGCCCTCATCGTGGACGCTCTGGAGAGCGGCGAGCTTCCTCTCCGCGTGACCCACAACGACACCAAGCTGTCCAACATCCTTCTGGATGAGGTGACCGAGGAGGCCGTTTGCATCATTGATCTGGATACCGTTATGCCCGGCTCTTCTCTGTACGATTTCGGTGATTCTATCCGCTCCGGCGCTACCTCCGCCGCCGAGGACGAGCCCGATCTGGACAAGGTACACTTCCTCCCCGATATGTTCAAGGCATACGCCCGTGGCTTCATTAAGGGCTGCGGCGGTGCATTGACCGAGAAGGAGATCTCCATGCTCCCCGACGGCGGCTATCTGATCACCTTGGAGCAGGCCATCCGCTTCCTGACGGACTATCTGGACGGTGATACCTACTTCCACGTAGATTATCCTGACCATAATCTCATCCGTACCCGCACCCAGATCAAGCTGGTGGCAGAGACCGAGCAGTATATGGACGAGCTTCGAGCCTTTGTCGCAGATCTCATGAAGCAGTAAATTGGGATTCGTGGGGCTCTGCCCCACTCCCCGCAAGGCCCTTTTGAAAAAAGGGCCTTGACCCCCAAAATCTTTTAAAACAAGGAGACAGATCATGTCCATTCTTATCACAGGCGGTACCGGCTTCATCGGTTCTCATACCGTCGTAGAGCTGATCAATATCGGCGAGACCCCCATCATCGTAGACAATCTCAGCAACAGCAAGGAGATCGTTCTGGATCGCATTCAAACCGTCACGGGTATCCGTCCCAAGTTCTACAAGACGGATCTTTGCGATGCCGAGGCTCTTGACCGTGTATTTGCCGAGAACCCCGACATTGAGAGCGTCATCCACTTCGCCAGCCTGAAGGCCGTAGGCGAGTCGGTGGCCATTCCCGCTACATACTACTACAACAACTTGGTGTCCACCCTGAATCTTTGCGAGGCCATGAAGAAGCACGGCGTGAAGATCATGGTCTTCTCCTCCTCGGCTACTGTCTACGGCGACCCCGCCGAGATCCCGATCAAGGAGACCACTCCCCTGGGCATCACCACCAACCCCTACGGCGAGACCAAGAAGATGATCGAGCGCATTCTGGCCGACATCCACAAGGCAAACCCCGACTGGTCGGTGAGCATCCTCCGTTACTTCAACCCCGTGGGCGCTCACAAGTCGGGCCTCATGGGTGAAGACCCCAAGGGCATCCCCAACAACCTGTTCCCCTACGTCACCCAGGTGGCTACGGGTCGCCGTCCCTTCCTCAGCGTGTTCGGTAGCGACTACGATACCCACGACGGAACGGGTGTCCGTGACTACATCCACGTGGTGGATCTGGCCAAGGCTCACCTCTGCGCCCTCCGCCGTGCCCGCACCGTCAATGCCGTAGAGCATTTCAACGTGGGTACAGGCCACGGCTACTCCGTGCTGGATATCGTCAAGGCATTTGAATCTGCCACGGGAAGAGCCGTCCCCTATAAGCTGGTGGATCGCCGTCCCGGTGACATAGCTACCTGCTATGCTGACGCTACCAAGGCCAAGGAGATCCTGGGCTGGCAGGCCGAGTACGACATGGTGGATATGTGCCGTGATGCCGACAACTGGCAGACCAAGAACCCCGACGGTTACGTTGAATAATCCGTAGATCATTCCTTTATACGAGATATAAGATATACTTTGATTCATCATGTATCTTGTATCTCGTATCTTTATGTGGATCAATCCGTGATTTCCAGAAAACAGAAGGTAAGGTGCTGTTATGAACATCTATTCCCGCCCCTGGGGCAAGCTTTCCGACGGGAGGATCGCTACCCTGTATACCCTTGTCAACGATCGAGATATGACCGTTGAGATCACCGACTTCGGCGGCACCATCGTCAGCATTAAGACTCCCGACCGAAACGGCAGGATCACCGATGTATGCCTTGGTTACGATTCCGTGGCGGATTACGAGATGGCCGACGGCTATCTGGGCGCGCTGGTGGGGCGTGTGGCTAACCGCATCGCAGGGGCATCTTTCGAGCTGAACGGTGAAACCTATACCCTTCATGCCAATGATGGGAAAAACTGCCTCCATGGTGGCAAAAAGGGCTATTCTCACGTCATCTGGAATGCCGAGACTGCCACTTCCCCCGACGCCGCTATCCTGACTCTTACCTATTTCTCCCCCGACGGCGAGGAGGGCTTTCCCGGGAATCTGACGGTCAAGGTCACCTATACCTTGGACAATGAAAACGCCCTCTCTATCCGCTACGAGGCCGCCACCGATCGGGATACTCCCGTGAACCTCACCAACCATACCTACTTCAATCTGGCTGGTTACGCTTCGGGAAGTGTTTTCGACCAGACCCTGTGGCTGGATGCCGAGTCCTACGTGGCAGGTGACGAGAAGCTCATTCCCACCGCCGTAAAGCCCGTGGAGGGAACTCCCTTTGATTTCTCTACCGTCAAGCCCATCGGACAAGACTTTTTCGCAGATTGCGAGGATCTCCACCTTGCCGGAGGCTATGACCATTGCTTTAATTTCACCGACTGGAAGGACTGCCGTGCGGGCGGTGAGATTCTCCTCCGTGGCATCGTCTACGATCCCGTTTCGGGGCGTAAAATGGAGGTGTACACCAACCAGCCCTGCGTCCAGTTCTACACCGCCAACTTCTTGAAGAACCCCCTATTCCCCCTCAAGGGTGGCTATCCCCAGCGCACCCAGACCGCCTTTTGCTTGGAGACCCAGACAATGCCCGATAGCGTCCACCATCAGGGCGAGGCAGATTTCACAAACTGCATCCTCCACCCAGGCGAGACCTACGACTACACCACGGTGTACAGGTTCTCGGCAGAATAAGGAGGGCGTATGAGTAAAGAAAAAAGTCAGCCTGAGAAAGAACGGGAAGGGGAAGACAAAAACTATATCGAAATATCTTTGCCGGATTTCTCCCGTTTCAAAAGTAAGGTGGAAGAGTCTATTAATGATAGAATTTCGGACAGTATTGCCCGTGAGGTTTCGAATATATCCGAAAAGGGGCGAGTGGGGCTGGATCCCTCTTATGCTCGGTGTGGCGTCATTTTTGCCATTGTTGTCTCTGCGGTAATAGCTTTGGCGTTCTATGCGGGTTTTCCCATGTGGATTCTTGCTTTTTATATTCCCATGATGCTTGGATGCGCCGTTTTGTATTTCTTCGGGAAATATGAGATCCGCTATAATGTCGAGGGCTTTTCCGTTCAACTGGGCAAGAAGGTTATTCGGCGGTATGCGTGGTCAGAGGTTACGGACGTTCAGGCCAAGAAAAAGATTTATGTTTGTGGGAAACGCCTTTGGGTTGAATCATCCATGTATGGGTTTGACGATTTCTACCACCGTGCCAGATCCGCCTGTAAGGGAAAGGGGAAGCCCACTCCTCCCTCCAAAAAGAAAAGTAAGAACCGCAAAAAGAACAGTCGATAACCATCCCACCGCATAAATAAACCGCCTCCTTCATACTCTGTACCGAGTAACTGAAAGAGGTGGTTTTTCTATGCGTATCAAACGTTACCGTGTCCCCGTCCTGATCATGATCCTGGTGCTTCTCGTCACCATGCTCTCCCTGCCCGTGGCCGCCGCCGAGTCCGAGGTAGCCCCGACCCCTACCTTTACCCCCAACTGTAAGAGCGCCGTCCTCATGGAGGCCTCCACGGGGAAGGTTCTCTACGCCCACAACCCCGCCGAGGCTATGCCTCCTGCCTCAGTGACCAAGATCATGACCCTGCTTTTGATCATGGAGTGCATGGATGCGGGGACGCTGAAATGGGAGGATACGGTGACGGCCTCTGCCCACGCCGCATCCATGGGTGGCTCCCAGATCTATCTCAAGGAAGGGGAGCAGATGTCCGCCCGTGACCTTATCAAGAGTGTGGTCATCGCCTCGGCCAACGATGCCGCCGTGGCATTGGCTGAGCATACATACGGTTCAGAGGAGGCCTTCGTGGCCCGTATGAACCAAAGAGCCGCCGAGCTGGGCATGACCAACACCCACTTTGAGAACACCAACGGGCTGGACGATACCGCTCAAAATCACGTGACCTCGGCAGGGGATATTGCCATCATGTCCCGTGAGCTGATCAAGCACACCGAGATCCTGGAGTTCAGCTCCACCTGGATGGATACCATTCGGAACGGTCAGTTTGGTCTCACAAACACCAACCGCCTGGTGCGGTTCTACCGAGGGTGCAACGGCCTGAAAACAGGCTCCACCGCCAAAGCAGGATTTTGCGTGTCGGTGACGGCAGAGCGGGAGGGCATGACCCTGATCTGCGTCATCATGGGGGCAGAGAACCGTGATATCCGCAATGCCGAGGCGCAAAAGCTATTAGACTGGGGCTTTGCCACCTACGGCCTGTTCACCGCTGAGGCGGGGACGGTCGGCCCCGTCCGCATCACAGGAGGGAAGCAGGATGATGTGATCTTGAACTATCCCCGTTTCACCGCTGTCCTCCCTAAGGGAGAGATTTCGGCTGTGGAGCATGAAGTCACGCTTCCCAAGACTCTGACCGCTCCCGTCCGAAAAGGAGAGGCCGTGGGGAAAATCACCTATACCTGCAAGGGGAACGTTTTGGGAGAAGTCTCTATTGTATCTAACGAAACCGTGGAAAAGATCTCTTTCGGCGAGTTGTGGGTAAGGACACTCAGAAGCCTGCTGTGCATAGGATAAAGTCGAAGAGATGTAAATTTGGGTTTGTCGGGCTACGCCCGAAATGCAAAACGCAAAATGCAAAATGCAAAATTGGGGAGCGGGGGAAGGGGATCGACGCAAAATGCAAAAAGCAAATACCCTTCGTGGCTAAAAGAATTTTTGGGGTGCAAATTGCCACAAGTTACCATCAGACTGGCTTTTGCGGAGCAAAAGGCTTCATCCATTTTGCATTTTGCATTTTGCATTTCCCAACTCCCCGATAAA
>JAFXJW010000126.1 GCA_017532045.1 Clostridia bacterium
ACGGCTTCAGTGATATTTTATTCGCCACAAAACTCGCGTAGCGAATATCACTCGGCGCAAGCCGAATATCACTGCGTAGCAATACAACTCGCCAAAGGCGAATAAAACTGGCGTGATACTCCGTTAAGAGTATCACGCCAATTCCGCACGGTTTTTGTTTTTCTTATCCAATGAAGGGATGCTCCTTGGCCGCCTCACGCATAGCCGACATGACGGTGCGGGGCTTCTTGGTCTTGAACAGGGAGGAGCCTGCCACCAGCACGTTGGCGCCTGCCTCGGTGCAGTAGGCGGCGTTCTCGGCGTTGATGCCGCCGTCCACCTCAATGTTGAGGTTGATGCCCATTTTCAGCGCCTCACGGCGCAGAACACGTACCTTGTCCAGGCACTCGGGCATGAAGGACTGACCGCCAAAGCCGGGCTCTACGGTCATGACCAGGATCATATCCGCCAGACCCACGAAGGGAAGCACAGCCTCCACCGAGGTCTTGGGAGAAATGGCTATGCCGCAGGGGATCTCTCGCTCCTTGATGGCCTTGAAGACCGCCATGGGGTTATTCACGGCCTCATAGTGGAAGGTTATGATATCGGCGCCCGCTTTGATGAAGCTGTCTGCGTAGCGGAGGGGGTCGGAGATCATGAGATGTACGTCGAAGATCATGTTGGTATGGCGGCGGATGTCGGCAACGACCCCTGCGCCGTAGGAGATGTTGGGAACGAAGTGACCGTCCATCACGTCCAGATGCAGGTAGTTGGCTCCCGCATCCTCCATGCGAGAGATCTCGCCCTTCAGATCAGAGAAATCAGCGGCCAAAAGAGAGGGGGCAATGTAGAGCATAACGGATACCGTTCCTTTCTGCTCCCCGAAGGGAGCGTCTTCCACCGAGGGATTTTCGTGTGGAAGGTGTCGCAAAATGTCGATCAGACGCATAGAATGTGGGTGGGAAGCCCCGCGTCACGGGCGTGCAAGGATGTCAGCGAGGGCAGACGGCTCGCAAGAAAACGGGAGGTTTGGGAGAGACAGCGCTCACCGTGGCGCGTATCCCCGGGTCGGTGCCAATCGGTGCCGGCCCTTTTTTATTGGGATGAAATGGAGCTTATTCCAAAAGGCAGACGGCGTGGGCGGCGATGCCCTCATCCGTTCCTGTAAAGCCAAGTCCCTCTTCGGTGGTAGCCTTGACGCTGATCCGATCTGCGTCCACCTCGAAGGCAGCGGCAATGTTCTGTCGCATGGCGGGAATATAGGGCGCCAGCTTGGGGGCCTCTGCGATCACCGTGGCGTCCATGTTGCCGAGGCGGTAGCCCCTTTCGGTCATGACCTGGGCCACACGGCGGGCCAACGCCAGACTGTCAGCGCCCTTGTAGGCGGGGTCGCTGTCGGGAAAGAGTCCTCCGATGTCTCCTGCGGCCATAGCGCCCAGTACGGCATCCATGACGGCATGGAGCAGCACGTCGGCATCCGAATGACCGAGAAGGCCTTTCTCATGGGGAATATCCACCCCACCGATGATGCATTTTCGACCCTCCACCAGGCGGTGGACGTCGTAGCCGTGGCCGATCCTCATGGCTCGTCCTCGCTTTCGGCGGCTTTCTTCTCACGGAGAGACAGGATCGCCTCGGCAAAGGTCAGATCCGTCGTCTCGGTGATCTTGATGTTCTCACGGGAGCAGGCCACCATCTTCACGGGGATGCGGATATATTCGGCCATGGAGTTGTCGTCGGTGGCCTCCACCCCCTCGTCACGGCAGACGTAGGCGGCGGTGCGGTAGATGGCCGTGGAAAAGACCTGAGGAGTCTGGGCCAGCCACACGTAGTTGCGGTCGGGGGTGGACTCAATAAAGGCGGATTTGTCGCAGATCTTGACGGTGTCGGTGGCCTTGATGCCCGCCGAGGCCGCGCCGTATTGGTAGGCGGCGTGGCAGACCCGTTGGATCTCCTCGGGGGTGGTCAGGCACCGTGCCCCATCGGCCACGGCAATATACTTGCATTTGTCGTTGACCTCGTCAGAGCCAAGCCTTGCGGATTCTTGTCGGGTCGCACCGCCCTTGACCACCTTGGACAGCTTGGTGAGACCGTACTTTTCCTTGAAGCCATCGTAAAGCTCCATTTCGTCCTCACGGGCCACCACGATGATCTCGTGAACCGTATTGGCGGCCTCGTAGGCCAGCAGGGTGCGAGCCACCACGGGAATGCCGCCCAGCTCCATGAACTGCTTGCGGGGCTCACCCATGAGCTTTTCCATGCGGGTGGAGCTACCTGCGGCGCAGATCACCGCCGACGTGAAGTTCTTGGGGTCGGGAGTGCCCGC
>JAFXJW010000127.1 GCA_017532045.1 Clostridia bacterium
ATCAGGGAGTCGTTGGTTCAAGTCCAACAGGGGGAGCCAGCACCTTTAGCTCATGATGGTCCACCAACTGAGCTAAAGGCATACATGCACCTTTAGCTCATGTTGTTATACCAACTGAGCTAAAGGTATAATTGCACCTTTAGCTCAGTTGGTAGAGCAACTGACTCTTAATCAGTGAGTCCCGGGTTCGAATCCCTGAAGGTGCACCATAATGGGGCAACAATTTTGCACCCTAACACAAAAGTCCTTGAATTTCAAGGGCTTTTCGTGTTTTTAGGGGTGAAAAATGCCCTTCTTTCACAATTGCACCTTTTCTTGAACCTTATGGGCTTGAACCCACGACTTTGAGAAAAAGCTTGAAAAAATGGTGCTTCTGTGATATAATAAAAAATAAAGGAAGGCGGTGGTTGTGTTGCCGAGATTTGTAAGTTATATTTCCAATGGAATTTATGATATAGGTTGTACAGGGCAGACTGTATGTGTATACGATAAACACGGAGCAGAGCTTGCCAAATTCAAGGATTTGTTATATGCATATTATTCGGCAATTTCTCCTCACGGCGATATGTTCGTTGTCAAAAGTACAGACGGTAGGATTGCGGTATATTCTCTTAAAACATTATCCTTGATTAAGAAATTTCGCTATTCAAAGGTGAATTATGCTCAAGATGACGGATTTTGTTTTTCTGCCGACGGAAAATATTTTATCAACGTTGAACGGCAAGGTGATGATCTGCACTCGGCTATATCAGTTTATGACACCGCTGGCTTTTCAAGAGTATCCCAATTTTTACTTGGTGATATCGGAATGCTTGAAGATATAGAGCAAGTTGATGGTGAATTATATGTAATTGGCTTTTGGAGAAATTCAGATTTGATCATTACCGAGAATTTTGTTGCAAAATATACGGAAGGGAAAATCAGCGAGCCTGTTAATATTACCAAAAATGAGTATGAGTATTATAATGAATTGCTTTTGAACAAAAAGAAAGGTGAAAATGTAAAAAATCATACTCTTGCAACGTTATGGGGATTTTATAGCACATAATTCTGATTATATAAAGGTTCAAAATTGTTGGGTGAACACAAAAACCTCGTTCTTCGGAACGAGGTTTTTTCATTTGTGTCCGCAGGACACAACATTATTTGACCGAAGGTCAACATCATTATGAGCGTAGCGAATACATCATTGTCCTCTGGCGGACACAAATGAACGATGTTGTGCTTCGCACAAATGAAGTTGCGGCAAGCCGCACATGATGTGATGCGACGCATCAATGATGAGGGCTTACGCTCAACAATTGTTGCGCTCCGCGCAAACAAATTGACAATCCTGCGCTTTTGTGCTATAATGATGGCATCAACCCCGCAGATGGCTGCGGAAAGAGTGAGAGGGGCTTTATCATGAAGATCGATATGCATACCCATTGCCTGCCTGTGAGCAGGTGCGCCTGCCACGATCCCGAGCAGCTACCGGCGTTTTTCATGGAGGCCGGCATTGGCGCCATCGTGCTGACCAATCATTGCTACCCCTACCATTGCGAGAACCTGAGTCCCGATCCTTCGGAGCAGGTGCGGATTTATCTGGATATCTACCGCCGCTGTCGGGATAAGGGCGAGGAGCTGGGGTTCAGGGTGTTCTTTGGCGCCGAGATCCGACTCATGCGAGAGCCGAACATGCCGGAGTTCTTGCTCTACGGCTTGTCGGAGCAGGATTTTGTGGAGTCCTATCCCTTGTATAACTGTACCCAAAAGGAATTGTTCGATTTCTGTAATGAGAAAGACATTCTCATGGTACAGGCCCACCCCTTCCGCACCGAGCAGGGACACGCCCCCGCCGATATGCGCTACGTCCACGGCATAGAGGTCTACAACCCCCACCCCAGCTTTGATTCAAGAATATCCGATGGAGTGCGGCTGGCCAAGGAAAACGGTATGATCATGACCTCGGGTAGTGATTTCCACGTCAACGGGCAGGCCGGAGGCGCGGGAATGATTCTGCCGGATACCATTCTGGATCAATTCATGCTGCGAGATTTTCTGCGAACGGGAGAGCCTGTGATATTCAATCGAGATGGCGTCCTTACCCTTGCGTGATACCTATAGCCCCATGCGGTTGCGTGGGGCTTTTCTGCGGTCGGATTTTCTGCCCTTTTGGTTCAAGACCTTGACAGGGGAGGGAAGGTGTGGTATAATGACAGCGAAGAAATCCATTTTCTCACTAAAAGGAGCAACACCATGAAAAAAGCCACAGTTATTGTTCTCGCCGGACAGTCCAATGCGGTGGGCGTGGGTCACGTAGAGTACCTGCCCAAGTACTATTCCCCCGAGAAGATCAACGAGTTTAACGAGGGCTACCCCAACATTCAGATCAATTTTATTTCCCACACCATGAAGAGCCCCGGATTCATTCCCCTCGGTCTTCATCGTCCCGAGATGATGTGCGGCACCCTTGGCCCCGAGGTGGGTATGGCGGACGAGCTGAACGCCATGTACCCCGACCGAGAGTTCTTCATTGTCAAGTGCGCCACCGGCGGTACGTCTCTGTGGCGTGACTGGCTGTCGCCCTCCGGAGGCGAGGCCTACGATCCCAATGCCTACGCCGAGTCCCCTGCCGACGCCGTTCGCAGATTGGATAATGCTCTGCCCATGCCCACCGGCTGGCACTTCAACGAGCTGGTCAAGCACGTCCGTGAGAGTCTGGACTACCTGGAGTCCCAGGGCTACGAGCCCGAGATCCGCGGCTTCTGCTGGATGCAGGGCGAGGCCGATGCCTGTGACGAGGGGCATAACGCCGCTTACGGCGCTCGCTACGACGCCCTTCTGAAGGACTTTGTTGCCGCGTTCCCCGCCTACACCGAGACCTGTGTGTTTGCCGATGCGGGCGTGTCCACCACCTGGCCCTACCATCCCCAGATGAACGCATTCAAGGCCGAGTACGCTGCTACCCATCCCCGTTGCGTGTACATCGACACCATCGGCAAGGGTATGACCACCGCCACCGAGCCCGAGGGCAACGTGGATATTTACCACTACGATTGCGGTTCCACCGTGGAGCTGGGTCGCTATTTCATCCAGGCCCTGGGGCTGTAAGGACTCGCTTTGCGGAAGATCTCATAACGGAAAAACGGCATGCTCCTTTTGGGGTGTGCCGTTTTTGATTCCTTGCCATAGCCACGGGGACTGATTTTTGGGGCGGATTTTTTTGCATATTGCTACAAACCCTTCTCGTCAAGGGAAAAAAGGAGGACAATCCTACAGTTTTTTCAAAGGAAAGCCCAAAACGGGGGAAGGCTATTGACAAACAAGGGAAATTGCGGTATAATTAGTGTGTATGCCCATGCATAGGGCAACGAAAATGAAAGGTTTGATATACGGATATGTCTAAAAAAGTCAAAGTCATTGATGGCGAGCAGTTCCAGAAAATGATGGCCTCCGCCGCCAATTCCCTGGACACCGAAAAGACCGAGATCAACAATCTGAACGTATTCCCCGTCCCCGACGGCGATACGGGAATCAATATGTCCCTGACCATGAAGCCCGCCCGTGAGATCCAGGTGGAGCCCGGCACCCTGGCCGAGGCCGCCTCCCGTGTGGCCAATCGTCTGCTCCGTGCCGCCCGAGGCAATTCGGGTGCGATCCTGTCTCTGTTCTTCCGTGGCATGTCTAAGTCCTTTGAGGGCCTGGAGACCGCCGACTCCGACGACATCGCCAAGGCCATCCGCAGCGGAACGAATGAGGCCTACCGTGCCGTCAGCAAGCCCGCCGAGGGCACTATTCTGACGGTTATGAGAGGCACCGCCGAGATCGCAGAGGCTGAGTCCGACCAGTTCCGTGGCAACCCCGAGGCCTTCTTTGAGAGACTTCTGGAGGGCGCCGAGGAGGTGCTGGAGCAGACCCCCGAGATGCTTCCCGTACTGAAGCAGGCCAACGTGGTGGATGCCGGCGGACAGGGCTTTGTCACCATGCTCAAGGGCATGCTGGCCTCCCTGAAGGGTCACGACGTGGCCGCCGTGGAAGGCTCTGACGACGAGAGCGCCGAGGGCGCAAACTTCGGGGAGTTCGATACCGATTCCATTACCTTCGCATACTGCACCGAGTGCATCGTGGGCAAGTCCGACCGCTACCGTGGGGAGGGCACTGCCGAGGCATTCAAGGAGTTCATCACGCCTCTGGGCGACAGCATGGTCTTCGTGGATGACGAGGAGATCATCAAGGTTCATATCCATACCAACGATCCCGGTATGGTTCTCTCCGAGGCCGTCAAGTACGGAGACCTGGAGATGGTCAAAATCGAGAACATGAAGAAGCAGCACTCTGCCCTGACCTCCGCCGGCGAGAAGGCGAACAAGGGGGAGATCGACGCCCCTATTGACTATACCCCCGATAAGGACTTCGGCTTCGTGGCCGTTTGTCTGGGCGACGGCACCGCCGGTATCTTCAGAGAGCTGGGTGTTCACGAGATCGTCACGGGCGGTCAGACCATGAACCCCTCCACCGACAACCTGCTGGACGCCATTCGCCGCACCCGTGGACGTGAGGTCTTCGTCCTGCCCAATAACAAGAACATCATCATGGTGGCCAAGCAGGCCGCCGCCATCATCGAGGCCGAGTACGCCGAGGGCATCACCGCCCAGAAGCGTGTCATCGTGCTGGAGACCCGCAGCGTGCCCGAGGGTATGTCTGCCATGCTGGCCTTCGACGCCTCCGCCTCCGCCGACGACAATGCCGCCGCCATGACCGAGACCTTCGGCATGGTTCACACCCTGTCGGTGACCCGCGCCGTGAAGGACGCCGCCATCGACGGCCTGTCCATCAAGGCGGGTGAGTACATGGGTCTTTGCGACCGCAAGATCGGCTACACCGGTACGGATTACGAGATCATCGTGCTGGAGATGCTCCGCAACTTCCCCGACGCCGCCTTTGTGACCGTGTTGTACGGTGACGAGGTGACCGAGGAGAACGCCAACATCCTCTTCGAGAAGATGAAGGCCATCGTGCCCGAGGCTGAGTGCAGCCTGCTCTACGGCGGCCAGCCCCTGTACGATTTCGTCATCTCTGTCGAATAAGAAAAACATAGTTTCGGGAGACATCCTTGAGATGTCTTCCGAAATTTTTGCTGTAAAAACAGATAGGAGACCCGACGGTGTCGGGTCTCCTTTTGCGTATAGGATCAGTCCTTTTTGATCTCTGCCAGGATGGCCTTCAGAAGATCCTCGGTGGTGGGGTTCTCC
The DNA here is from genome assembly GCA_017532045.1 of Clostridia bacterium. Classification (GTDB taxonomy): domain Bacteria; phylum Bacillota; class Clostridia; order Oscillospirales; family CAG-272; genus CAMEON01. Next base: position 5,235 of record JAFXJW010000127.1, read on the forward strand.
AGACGATCCAAGCGAGCCTGTTCGGCGGCTTCTGCCTCAGCGGCGGCTTTGGCGGCGGCCTCGGCCTCGGCCTTGGCGGCGAGCCATGCGGCTACGGCGGCCTTGTCACGGAGCTTGATGCCCTCGGCCTTCATGGCCTTGCGGTCGGCCTTGGGAATGCGCTTTTTCTTGATTTTGGCGGCGGCCTCTCTGTGGTTGTCGCGGAATCGGTTGAAGATACGGACGATGCAGAACAGGACGAGGGCGATGAGGAAGAAGTTGATGATGGCGTTGATGAATGCGCCCCAGTCGATGTAGATCGAGTTGGCCAGATCCAGCACCTCGGCGCCCGTCTCGTCGGTGGTGTAGGCGGGAAGGAGCATGGTCAGGGTCTCGGACAGGGTGTCCTTGCCCAGCAGAATGGCCAGCAGATAATTGATGAAGGGCTTGAGGATGAAGTTGCTCAGACCGTTGACAATGGCGGTGAAGGCGCTGCCGATGATGACACCGACGGCCATATCCATGACGTTGCCACGGGTGATGAATTTCTTGAATTCAGTGAAAAATTTCTTCATGGAGATTCTCCTTTTTCTTGCATTTCCGCCCAGCGGGTGGATTTTTGTGACCTTATTATACAATACAAGTCTCCCGTTGTCAAGAGAATGTGACAAATTTCGACGGGAGGGCAAAGGAAAAGACCCCGCCGAGGCTCGGCGAGGTCTTACCGTTGGAATTACAGGGGGGCGTCCTCGGCCACCAGATGGTTCAGAGTGACGATGCCGTACTCGGCAAGGATGCCCTCGGCTACCTCGTTGTCCTCCACACGGAAGACCACGCAGGCCTTACCGTGGGAGCGGGTGGTAAAGGCGTAGGTGTACTCAATGTTCACCCCACGGCCGGCCAGAATGCTGACCACCTTGGCCAATCCTCCCGGCTCGTCGGGGATCTCCACGGCGGTGACGTGGCAGACGTTGACCAGATAGCCCGCCTCACGAAGGGCGGCGCAGGCCTTGGTGTTGCCCTTGACGATCATGCGCATGATGCCGAACTCCTGGGTGTCGGCGATAGACATGGCGCGCATGTCTACGCCCGCCTCGGCCAGTATATTGACCAGCTTTCCGAGAGAGCCGGTCTCGTTGGCAACGAATACCGAAATTTGCTTCAGTGCCATAACTCATTCCTCCTATTACAATGGTAGGGATTTCGTGTTATAATAAATCTTTTGTGTTCCCCCACAAGAATGGGGCTGGGGCCCCATGGGGGTCTTCTCTCTGCTTCGGGTGTTGGATCTCTTTAACCCCTGCCTTATTTTAAAGGTTTTGGGGATTCTTAAGGGACTTTTTCAAAAGTCCCTTAAGCGGGTCAAGGGCAGAGCCCTTGCGCTCTCCCACAAGAATGGGGCTGGGGCCCCATGGGGGTCTTCCCTCTGCTTCGGGTGTCGGATCTTCCTAACTCTTATTTTGCTTTAA
>JAFXJW010000128.1 GCA_017532045.1 Clostridia bacterium
CTGCCAGCTCGCCGTCGGCGCCCTTGATGAACATGTTGTTGGAGCGCATCTTCTTGCCGTTGGCGGCGGTGGACTCAAAGCCCAGCACGTAGTCCTGGGTCTCGTACATGCGGCCGGCCACAAAGGCCAGCATCTTGTTGCTCAGAGGGGAGCCCAGGTGGCGGCCCGTCAGCTCACCGTTGGCGATGGCCACGATGCGGTTGGAATCGGCCGTCAGCTCGTGCAGGGCGATCTCATAGTCGGGGCCCAGCACGTGGCCCAGAAAGTCCACGATGAGTGTATAGTGTCGCTTCAGTTCCTTGTCCATGAGGCGCCTCCTTGCGTCAGTTGCTGCGGAGCAGCGTGGTTCCGCCTGTGTCGGATCTGCGGCAGGGGCGGCTTTTTGGTCATTGTATAGGATAGCACATTTTGCGCCGGATTTCTACAATTTTTGACGAAGAATTTTTAAGGTGAGAGAAAGTTTACAAAAAACCCCTCCGCAGGTGCGGAGGGGGAGGGGATACAGGGGGATTTATGCTCTGTTCACATTCCATGTGGCCAAAAAGTCGGGATTGACCACCACTTCTCCCGTTGAACGGAGTGTATATTCGCCCGGCCGCGCCCGCTTGGTGGAGCGCAGATCGGGGGGCAGAGTGATCTCCGTTCCGTCCTTTTGCCGGAGGCGGATCAGGGTACTGCCGACCTCTGTCACTGTTCCGTAAAACTGCTTTTGCTCGATGAACTCGTCGCTTTGCGTGTAATAGGTGATGCCCACCAAAAGCACCTTTCCCAGCAAGTCGTCCGGCGTGATCTCTTCTTCGCCGCCGGTATCGTCCTTGGGCGGCTTGTACAGATACATTCCGTACGCCTTGTACGCTTCGGGGATATCATAAATGGTTTTGCCCGTTTCTTTGGAAACGTACAGTCGACACTCGCCGGGGTGCTCGTCGTCAAAGGTATTCCAGGCAGTGAGGAGCGTCTCGACTTGTGCAATACCGAAGCTGCTTAGAAAAGGGCGGTACGCCTCGGAGTTTTGGGTGTAGATGGTCAGTACATTGTATTTGCTGAAGAGGATCTCCTCGTGGGATTCGTGGCAGCCGATTCCAAAAGTGTTCATGCCGTCTCTGACAAGGAAATTGCCCAGCGAATCGATCCAGCCTGTGGCCTGTTCGCCATTCAGCCCGTCGACAAAATAGAGGTCTTCCTCGTCGTGCACCGACGTCTTTTCTGCGGCGATACCTTCCTCACCCTTGCGGGGAATCTCTAGAAGGAAAAACAGGGGCTCTTCGTGCATTGCGATGAATTGCCGCATCATTTCGGGAACCTTGGAAGCGTTCACATTGGCATAGATGGCGGAATCCGTGACCTCATAGCCCTCAAAAAGCTTCTCGGGAAAGGGAACCTGACAGCATTCTTTCAATTCCAGCATGACGATGCCTCCTTTTGGCGATATTTCCCGAAACAAGCGGGTGGTGTGATTTGATGATATCATTTCCGCTGCTGTGCTGCAACAAAAATCTCTATTATGCGGACTGTCGGGGACGACGGTTCCTACAAAAGAACATCTCCCTCTGCGGATGGCAGAGGGAGACGGGAAATATTTTCTTAGAACTCAGCATTACCCACGGTACGGGGATGGAGCTCCACGTCGCGGATGTTGGAGATGCCGGTGAGGTACATCACCATGCGCTCGAAGCCCATGCCGTAACCGGCGTGGCGGCAGGAGCCGTAACGGCGCAGGTCGCAGTACCACCAGTAGTCCTCGGGGTTCATGCCCAGCTCCTTGATGCGGGCCTCCAGGATCTCGATGCGCTCTTCACGCTGGGAGCCGCCGATCAGCTCGCCAACGCCGGGCACCAGACAGTCGGCCGCGGCCACGGTCTTGCCGTCCTCGTTCTGGCGCATGTAGAAGGCCTTGATCTCCTTGGGATAGTCGGTGACAAAGACGGGGCGTTTGTACACCTGCTCGGTGAGATAGCGCTCGTGCTCGGTCTGCAGGTCGGTACCCCACTCCACGGGGTAGTCGAACTTGTCGTTGTTCTTCTTCAGGATCTCCACCGCCTCGGTGTAGCTGACGCGGCCGAAGTCGGAGGAAGCCACCAGCTCCAGACGCTCCTTGAGACCCTTATCCACGAAGGAGTTGAAGAACTCGATCTCATCGGGGCACTTTTCCAGCACGGTGCGGATGACGAACTTGATCATCGCCTCGGCGTTGTCCATGTAGCCGTTGAGGTCGCAGAAGGCCATC
>JAFXJW010000009.1 GCA_017532045.1 Clostridia bacterium
ATGCCGCGGGCGGCGTCTACCACCAGCACGGCGATATGGACGGTGGCCAGCACCTCCCTAGCCTTCTGGACACGGAGCTCACCCAGCATCCCCTCGTCGTCCAGACCGGGGGTGTCGATGATGACCACGGGGCCAAGGGGCAAAAGCTCCATGGCCTTCTTAACGGGGTCGGTGGTGGTGCCCGCCACGTCGGAGACCACCGACAGGGACTGACCCGTGACGGCGTTGACCAGGGAGGACTTGCCCGCGTTGCGCAGGCCGAAGAAGCCGATGTGGATGCGGTCGGCGGAGGCGGTTTGGTTGAGGTCGTTCATGGTTGACTCCTTTCGGGGGCGTGTGTCGGGGGCGCCTTGGGTTTACGGTACGGCTTGAAAGCGGCGGATCATGTACAGGCAGTTCAGAATCTTTTCCGCCAGCTGGTTCTTGGAGAAATAGTAATGATTGGCCGCCTCGTAGCCAATGGCCGCGTTTTGGTTCATCAGCGAAAGCATTTTCATGGATATATCCAGCTCGTCCTCGGCCGCGCGAGCCGCGTCGGCATACCGCCCCTCATCTCTGGCGCGGATGAACCGTATCTGATTCAGGGATGAGGCGAACAGGCAGTAGGCTCCCTTGGCCATGACCGCCATCTCGCTGTCATTTCCCTCGTCGAGTCTGTCCAAACCGCGCTTCCATGTCTCGCACAGGTGTTCAAACTGTAATTCGAAGGTGTCCACGGGGTATATGCTTCTCCAGGCCTCCAGATCGTCGTAGGCAAAGCAGGTCATGGTTGCCTTGTAGCCGGTGGGGCTTTCAAAAAGCAGATTGGACGGCCCCGCGTTCTGCGGGCCCAGATAGAGGGTCTGGATGTGGAAGGGGAATTCCGAAAAGGCCTCGGAAAAGCGGTTTTCCGCCTCGGTGGGAGACCCCTCCCCGTTTTCGGCGTAGCAGGACCGGTAAAAGTAGGTTGCGGCGGCGGCAATATTCCGCGAGGGATAGCCGCCCAGCGTCCAACTGAGGAGCAGGTGACGGACGTTTTCGTTTCGTAGCCTCTCCATATGGGCCCTAATGGACGGGGAGACGGGGATGGCGGGGATGGTGGAGGCCTCCCACGTGGTATTGATCTGTACCTTCGCGCCCACCTCCAAGCCCACCTCCCGCGCTACGGCCCACTCTTTTTTGGCCAGCTCGCCGGGGCCTACGATGCTCATGGAGTAATCCAGCACGTTTCCCTTGACACCGCCGATCTCAAAGGGCATATCCAGCTCGCTCTGGGACAGAAGGATAACGCCCTTGGGGAGGTGTCGGATGATCTCCTCGCTGTGGGAGTCCCAGCGCCAGCTCCACGCGAATACCTTGATGCGGGGATCAACGCGGTGGGTACCCTCCTGTATACAGCGGATGGTGTGGGAAATCACCTCTCCCACGGTCTTTTCCCGGCATCGGGGGCAGGAACAGGGCTGACCCGCCTCCCCCGCGTGGGAGTAGCAGTTGGTCAGATTCTCGGAGCGGGTGATGGTAAAGAAGCCTCCCAGCTTGGGGGCCGCGCGGCAGACAGACTCCACGGCGTTTCGCAGATAATCCGATACCTCCTTTGTGGATACGCACAGGCAGGCATCGCCGTTCATAACGTGGCCTTGGAGGTGGGGGTGATCCTCAAAGAACGCAAGGGGCATACTGCGGGGCTCGTTCAGGTACAGGTACAGCTTGATCCCGTACTGATCCAGTCGCTCGGTCATGGCGCGAAGCCGCTCCAGCCGCTTTTCATATCCTGCGGAAATAGCGGGATCAAAGGGGAACTCGGTTAGTTGAGAGAGGATGCCTTGCGTCCAGATCCCGTTGATGCCGAGATCCCGATAGGCGGTCAGCTGCTCGTCGGGGAGGTAGTCTGTGCTGTCCATGTCAAAGGCGTATCGGTAGAGCCCCGAAAACGCGTAGATCATCCGCGTGTCAAAGTATGCCTCGCCCGAAAATTCCAAACGGGGCACGGGGTAATCGAAATCAAAGGGGGCTTTCCCTGAAAAATCGAGGGTCTGCATCACCCCTTTGATCTCTTTCGTACGCTTTCTTTCGGTGTCGGTGAGCTCTCGCCAGCGTACTCTGTCGCACCTCGGCTTCTCGGATAGCTTGACGTCCAGAAAATCCTCATCCCGCATCAAGCGGGCCAGGCTTTGCTCGTCGGTGTCCAGCAACTCGCACAGCTGATCGTAGGGTAAAATGTGCCACATGCGGCGAATGATCGTGATGTAGCCTCTCCCCATCCACAGATCCCCGGGGGCAAAATCCGGGAGTCCCATGTCGGACATGGCGCGGCGGACAGTCTTGGTGTCGGTGCCCAGTGTTCGCGCGATCTTCTCCACGGGAATGTATTCACACACCCGAAAGATGAAGGCTTGGTGCCGCGTGGGAAAGTGGGGGAGCGGAATGGCTTCCTTGCCTATGGGAGGTAGGGTGAAAATCATAGCGTGTCTCCTTGCGCGGGGGGATAGGCGGAGGGAATTTTAAATTTGACAATCAGAACCGGAAATCTCTTCTGTTGGAATTGCGGATATCCTTGATGTTCTGCTCGGCGATGGTGCGCACCTTCTCCTTGGGGATGCGAGAAAGCTCGCGGGCGATCATCTCATAACCCACAGCCTTGGTTTCAGGGGAGGCGTAGTCTTCCAGATACTCGGACAGGGTCATGAGGGCGTTGGGATGGCAGCAGTTGAGGATCTGACCGCTCTTGCAAAGGCTCATGAATCGGTCACCGGTACGGCCCTCGCGGTAGCAAGCGGTGCAGAAGGAGGGAATATGGCCGTTCTCCATGAGCCAGCGGACTACCTCATCCAGGGAGCGCTGATCCGACACGTCGAACTGCTCGGTGTCGTGGGGGCGCTCGTCGTTGGAGTAACCGGCGTAGCCGCCCACGGAGGTGCGGGAACCGCCGCTGACCTGGGACACGCCCACCCGCAGGAGCTTCCTGCGCACTTCTTCGGTCTCCCTGGTGGAGACGATCATGCCGGTGTAGGGAA
>JAFXJW010000129.1 GCA_017532045.1 Clostridia bacterium
CGAATAGGCCAAACCCGCGAGCTCGGCGCTCCGCCGAGGTTGCGGACCTCCGGCGACCCGTGAAGTGACAGCGCATAAGGCCCTTTTGCCCCCTGGCAAAAGGGCGCGCCGGACAGGGGATAGGATTCTTAAGGAAAGTACCCGGGTACTTTCCTTAAGTGGCGATTCTTTTGGTACTTTTCTTTCGCCACGGAAAGAAAAGTACATAATTCCATCTCCCCGATAAACTTATGTTTAAACATAAAGATCACAAACGAAAGGAAGAAAGAAATGAAGCAAAACTACAATCAAAATGCGGTGTTGACGGATGCAGACGTCAGGCTGGCGACGGAGACGCTGGAGCGGTATCGAGCCGGAAAGTCCCGTTTGGACAGCCGTATCAGCGAGGAAACGGTATGGTGGCGAAGCCGTCACGGCGGAGGCGCTCCTGCGGGAAGCACAAAGCACGGTGTCAAGCCGGTATCCGCATGGCTGTTCAGCAGCGTTTGCAACAAGCATGCCGACTTGTGTGATGCCAAGCCCACCTGTACCGTTTTGCCCCGTGACCCCGATGACGAGGCAGAGGCGGCGCTCCTGTCGGATATTCTGCCGGTGATCGCCGAGCGCTGCGGCTTCGAGGCTACCTACGATCGCAATACCTGGAGCAAGCTCAAGCACGGCATGGCGGCTTACGGCGTGTTCTGGAATCCCGCTTTGCAGAACGGAGTAGGCGACGTGGACATCACCCGTGTGGACGTCCTGAATCTGTTCTGGGAGCCCGACGTGGAGAGTATTCAGGACAGTCCCAATCTTTTTTTGGTTGGTCTCTGCGACACCGAGACCCTGCTGGCGCGCTATCCCCATCTGAAGGACAGGCGGGCGGCCATGCGGGATGACGGTAGTCTCTTTACTCCCGACATGGGTGGTAGCTATCTCTACGGAAACGAGGGGATGGGGGACAAGACCGCCGTGGTAGACTGGTATTACAAGCGGGTAAACCCGTCGGGCAGAACGGTTCTGCACTACGCCAAGTTCACGGGAGACATTCTGCTCTACGCCTCGGAAAACGATCCTGCCTATACCGAGAGAGGCTGGTACGATCACGGTATGTACCCCGTGGTGGTGGACGTTCTGTACCCTGATGAGGGTTGTGCCACGGGCTACGGCCTTATCGCCGTGGGACGCAATCCCCAGGGCTACATCGACGAGCTGGACGGTCACATCCTGGAGTACGCCAACGCGGCCTCCCGTGTCCGTTACTGGGCCAAGCGCTCCCTGGGCGTGAACGAAAAGGAATTTTTGGATCCCGACCGCCGCATCATCGAGGTGGAGGGAGACATTGACGAGGAAAAGCTCCGCCAGATCACCCTGTCCCCCATGGACGGAATGCTGGGCGACGTGCGGAGAATGAAGATCGACGAGCTGAAGGAGACCACGGGCAACCGTGACGTTTCCCAAGGCTCTACGTCGGGCGGCGTCACAGCCGCTCAGGCCATTGAGGCCTTGCAGGAGGCGGGAAATAAGGGTAGCCGTGACATGACGGCAGGCTCTTACCGCGCTTACACCGAGATCATGCGGCAGGTCATCGAGCTGTTGCGACAGTTCTACGACGGGGTGCGGTGCTTCCGCGTCACGGGTAAGGACGGCGGCAGTCGGTACGTCCGCTACTCCAATATAGGCTTGCAGGACAAGACCACGGGGGTGGGAGGCGACGGGGACACTCTGTACCGTCATCCGACCTTTGACGTGGCGGTTCGGGCAGAGCGGGACAATCCCTTGGATCGGGCGGGACGCAACGAGCTTCTTTTGGAGCTGTACCGCGCCGGTATCTTCGATCCCACCAACCGTGAGGCGGCGCTGGGTGCTTTGGCCGGTATGGAGTTTGAAGGGGTCGAGGAGCTGCGGGCTTATCTCGGGCGGGAGGCTGTTTGGAATCCCTCGGGCGGCGCCAAGGAGGATACCTACCCATGATCTGCATTCGCATTACGGAGCGGGAGGATGGCTTGGAGCTATCTGCTCACGGCCACGCAGGATACGCTCCGCGGGGACAAGACGTTGTCTGCGCGGGGGTCTCGGCTCTCTTGTACGGTTTTATTTCCTATCTGGAGGGGCTTTTGCCGATCGCGACGGAAAAGACCCCAAGGGAGGGGACGCCTCGGCTTGAGACACCTCAGCTCGAGGTGGAGGAAGGGGACGGCCTTCTGAAGGTGAGAACCTACGGGATGGGCGGAGCGGATCTGGACGGATTGGCGGTGATCCGAGCGGGGCTTGGGCTGATTGCGTCCGGTTATCCTTCCTTCGTTATGCTGGATGCCAACATTCACAGAAAAGGAGACGAATATGAATCAAACTGAAAACACCGAGGCTTTGGTAGCAGAGGCGGAGTTTATCCCCGAGGAGGCTGTGATGGAGGAGGCTGTGTCCGAGGAGGACGCTTCCCCCGATACCGCCGCGGCGGACGACGAGCTTGTTGCCGAGGCCGAGGGGGTACGGGCGGTCTACCCTCATTTCGATCTGACCGCCGAGCTTTCCCATCCTGTTCTGGGCGCTATTTTGCGAGGCGAGGCCAAGCCTACTCTGCGTCAGCTCTACGAGGCTGTCCATTTGGAGGATATTCTGGAGAGTCGGGTGGCTGCGGGAGTTCAGGAGCAGGTGGCTCATGCGGTCACCAGCGCCGTGACCGAGACGGTGGCGAGTGCTGTGACCGAGGCGGTGGCGACGGCGGTTCGTGAGACCGAGGAGAGGATTCTTTCCAACATCCACGCCCGCGGTCAGCGCCCCTCCGAGGTGGGAATGGCGGGGGGCGGTGGGATCCGTATGCATCCCGCCGTGAACCGCTTGACCCGTAAGGAGCGAGCCATGCTGGCGAGACGCGCCGAGAACGGCGAAACCATTCAATTTTAATCTTATAGGAGGAGAAACATGAATTCTGTTATTGCAAACCATGATTTTCTGCAGCACTTTGCCGCAGGTACCCGTGTGCAGGGAACGGAGGGTATTTCCAACAACGAAACCGGTGAGGTGACACCCTACGGCGCGGGTGACGGCCTGTCCGCTGAGATGAAAACCTACTACAGCGACTACCTCATCGACAACGCCGAGCCCTATCTGGCTCACGATCTTTTTGCCCAGAAGCACAAGATCCCCCGTGGCGCCAAGACCATTTCCTTCCGCAAGTACGATCCCCTGCCCAAGCGCATGACCCCCATTACCGAGGGTGTTACTCCCGACGGCCAGAACCTGCGCGTCAGCGAGGTAGAGGCAACCGTTGCTCAGTACGGTGGCTACGTGGAGCTGACCGATCTGCTCCTGCTCTCTGCCGTGGACAACAATCTGTGCATGGCTACTAAGCTGCTGGGTGCCCAGGCAGGTCGTACTCTGGATACCATTTCCCGTGAGGTACTGGCGGGTGGTACCAACGTGCAGTTTGGCGAGAACGCCGTATCCGCCCGTCACCTGCTGGTGGGTGGCAAGGCTTCGGGCAACCACTACCTGACCGTGGACTGTATTCGCCGCGCGGTTCGTTTCCTCAAGTCTCAGAACGCCGAGAAGATCAACGGCTCTTACGTGGCCATCATCCACCCCGACGTATCCTACGATCTGATGAACGATCCTGCATGGAAGTATCCCAACCAGTACGCCGACTCCACCCATATTTTTGAGGGTGAGATCGGTAAGATCGAAGGCGTTCGCTTTGTGGAGTCCTCTGAGGCCAAGATCTTCCACGCACCCGATCTTACTTCTGTAAGCCGTACCTTGATTACGGACGGTGCTGCTGTCAATCAATTCAATGTTAAGTTTAAGGTCGAGGGAGAGACTGTGGAGGAGGATGCTTTGGTAGGCCGTTGGATTCTTCTGAACAACCTGCGGGCCTACGTTGGCTCCAATACCGCCAACACCTTGACTCTGTATACCGACTCCACCAAGAGCTGTCCCTTTACGACCTCCTATATTGACGGCCTGCAGATTTACCCCGGTGAGGCCGGCGCTGATGGTCGTGACGTATACGCCACCCTCGTGATGGGCGACAATGCCTACGGCACTACCCAGCTTTCCGGCGAGGGACTCCAGCACATCGTCAAGCAGCTGGGCTCTGCGGGCACTTCCGACCCCCTGAACCAGCGTGCAACCGTGGGTTGGAAGGCATCCAAAGTCACCACTCGTCTGGTGGAGGCGTTTATGGTTCGTATCGAGACCACCTCTACCTTCCAGTCCGGAGAGAACTAAGAAGAGAGGGGGGGCGGGGAGACGCCTGACAGCCTGTCAGAGATGCTCGGACAGGCTCGCATGCGGCAAGCATAGGGCTTTCCCTGCCCCGATTTTCCAAGCCTTAAGAAATGACTTGAACAAATAAAACAATAAACCCCAAACGGGAAGGAGATTTAAATATGAGTAAAGAGACTATGAATGAGTCTGTGTCCCAGATGGACGCTGAGGCGTACCTGAACGAGTACGTGACCGTAAAGCTTTTCCGTGACAACGACCGATACAAGGATGACGTGTACGTGGCTGTCAACGGTCGGAACTGTCTCATCAAGCGAGGCGAGTGGGTGAAGATCAAGCGCAAGTTTGCGCTGGTGCTGGATCAGTCTGAGATTCAGGATATGCAGACTGCTGAGTATCTGGAGACCGAGCAGGCACGATTCCACGAGGCGGAGCAGGCCGTCGGTTGATGGTCGCTCCATACCCCTTCCGTTTTTCGGAAGGGGTATCTTTAAAAAGAAAGGAGATATGTCTATGACCATTGAGACTTGTATGCAATTGGTGGACGATGTGCTGCCTAACCGTGTCCCCGCGGAGGTGAAGCTTCGCTTTCTGGGGGAGGCGGAGGGAAAGGTGCGGGTGGAGCTTTTGGGAGAAGAGCCGGGGGACCTGCTTGCATTTGACGAGAATACATCCCCGGATACCGAGCTGTCAGCGCCTTACCCCTTTGACCAGCTCTACTGGCAGTACCTGCTGGCCATGGTGAGCCACGTTTGTGGCGACAGTACTCGCTATGAGAGCGCCGCCATTCTGTTCAATTCATCCTACCAGAGCTACGGCAAGTGGCTCAAAAGAAAGGGGGTATGACCGTGTATTCTGTTTTGGAGAAAGAGGGAAGGGTTTGTTTGGCCGAATGCGGCCTTGCGACCTGTAACCTCTCGGACCACGGTAGCGCCCCGAGACGGGTGGATGGAGCCGCTTGTAGGGGAGGATGCCTATGGAGAAGCTGATTCTGCCCTGCGGGCGGTATATTCCCCAGGTCGCAGGGAATACCGAGACCCGTGTGCGGGCTATGGAAGCTTATCTGGCGCGGCTGAGCGAGGAGCTTGAGGTTTTGCTGGGAGAGACGGCCAAAGCCTTGGATACCTTGCAGGCCGTGCAGAACAGCTTGGCGGCTGTAGGTGTCAACCGAGAGGGAGGTGTGTGATATGGCTTTAGGTAAGGTCAGCAAAAGGGAAGCCTCCCCGTGCGACGGACTTCCCGCCCATCTCCCCACCAAGACCAAGAGCATGCTGATGCACTTGGGGAAGGACTGGGGTCTGGAAGCTCCCTTCGGGGGAGGGAGATCCTTGGTGGACGGAGTGAATCTCTCCCCTCGTAAGGGTGGGACGCCTGCCAGTCGGCTACCCCGTAGGGGCTTTGTCAACTACGGTAAAGGCACGCCTCACGGCATGGTGTTTTTCAACGGAGCATTGGTCTTTGCCAGGGGAACCGGACTCTATTCGACCACCGACGGAGTAAGCGTTCAAACCTTGGCTAAGGTCAGTGATACCCATAAGAGCTTTGTCATTTTTGGGAATCGCTTGTATATCTACCCCGATAAGCTCTACATAAAGGGCGGGTTTGTGTCCAGACCGTTGGAGTTGGATACGGGCGTGATTCCCGATGTGGAATTCTCGGACAATACCATTCGCTTGCCTGATGGATACGACTGGTCGAATCTGGGCTTTGAGGTAGGGGATTGCGTAAAGGTAAGTGGAGCAAAGGCGGGATTCGCTCCCGAGGGCTACTACCATATCCAAGGGCTTGACGGGAAAACCGTCACCGTGTCCCAAGGCATTGCTTCTCCCCGTGTCGTCGCCGCTCGTTTCCAGAGGGTCGTCCCCGCCTTGACCGCCTGCTGTGTCTGCGGGGATCGGGTGTACGGCATTGCGGGGAAGAAAATATACGTCAGTGCGGCGGGAAGCGCCACAGACTTTTACAGCGGCTCTACGGGGGACGGCAGTCACGCCGCGACTCTGTCCGGCGACGTTGACGGAGAGTTTACGGCTCTGTCACCCTGGCAGGGGTACGTGGTCTTTTTCAAGGATGACCACATCTGCAAGCTACTGGGCAGTCGCGCCGACAGCTTTACTCTGCAGGATCGACGGGGAGTCGGCGTGCCGGCTGCCTTGGCACATACGCTGTGTGAGGTGGGAGATGCCCTTTACTACGCCGCCGCGGGCGGTGTTTGGCGGTATCGCGGACAGGAGCCGGAATGGGTCTGCTCCTTTGGGGGAGATACGGTGCAGGCCGGTTGCGGAGGAACGGACGGACGAGCCTACTATCTGTCTGTGTCAACCGATGGAAGGAGTAGGCTATCCTTGTACATGCCCGAGGAGGGGCGGTGGTACCCCGAGGACGGCACTCCGATAGGGGCCATGCTCTGTCATGACGGACTTTTGTGGATGCAGGAGGCGTCGGGCATTGTCTGGACCACCGCCTCGGATGGACGAGTACGAAGGGGCGGTGTCTCCGAGGAGACTATGAAAGGCCCCGTAACCGCATCCATGACCCTGGTCACCGATCGCCCTGACGAGCCCGCTCGCATTTGTTCTACGGGACTGTGGGTGCGGGCCACGGGACGAAGCGGAGCTCTGCGTGTCTACGCCACCTATGCCGACGGGGCGGCCGGTCTGGACGCCCAAGCGGATGGGGAGGTACTGTTGGGGGAGTTTTCTGCTCCCATGACCGACCGATTGCTGGCGGTATCCTCGGTGGCAGGACTTTGGGATGCTGTGACTGTTCGAGTGGAGACGGAGGGAGACTGGGTGATCCACGACGTCATCCGCCGCTATGATGTGGCACAGGAATAATGCCGGATCGTAGTAACCCTCTCCCCGCCAAGGCGGGGAGGGGGTCTTGGCGTTTTGCGGGGTTTCTTGTCGAAAATGCTTGCATATTGTTCTGAGATGTGGTATACTGTCCTTGAAGGAAGCCCTGTGGATCTTCCGCTGATGCCGATCCTGCGGGACGGTAATTACTGAAAGGAATCTGATACCATGAGCAAGGATTATATGACCGGTGGTCTCGGTAAGTGGATCACCTATAGAGGCTCCGTCCCCCTTGATTCCGCAGAGAAAAAGAATCCATGGGAGAATGCCCTTGGTCGGGGGGATCAATTTGCGCCCATTGCTGACGCAGGGGGCGTCGCTTTGTTCTGTAAACGCTTTTTCGTGGACGGAGTCAAGATGGCGCGGGTGGATGCTACCGCCTTGGGTGTGTTTGACATGTGGGTCAACGGCCGACGGGTGGGGCGCATTGACGAGTACGGCGACGAGGTCTTCGACGAGATGAAGCCGGGCTGGACGGACTACCGTGAGCGTGTTCTGTACTACTCCTACGATCTGACTCCCTATCTCTCGGAGGGAGAGAATATTCTGCTGGTGGCCGTAGCGCCCGGCTGGTATAACGGACGCATTGCCTTGGACACCTACGGAGAGACCCACGCCTCCCTTTTGGCGGCCATCCATCTCCTGGATAAGGCGGGCAAAAGGACCCTGTACACCGATCATACGTGGCAGGGGGCTTGGGGAAGTGCCATCCGTGCCTCCGATATTTGGGACGGCGAGCTGTACGATGCGTGTCAGCCTACCTTGGAAGAGATCTCCAAGGGCGGCGGCGTATGTTGGGGGGGCGTGACCACCGAGGTTCACGATATTTTCGTTACCCCCCACGTTGGCCCCACCGTCATGATCAGAAAGGGTCTGACCCGCCGTCCCGAGACTGTCGTGATCTACAATGGCACCGAGGACAACGGATCCGAGTACGGCAGGATCCACGTGGTGCGTGAGTCCAAGGGTCAGGACGGCTTCAAGCTATACAAGGGGGAGTCCGCCGTCATTGATCTGGGACAGAACATGGTGGGCTGGCCTACCTTTACCGTCAGGGGCCCCAAGGGAACGACCGTACAGGTTCGTGTGGGAGAGATGCTCAATGATTCGGGACTGAAGTCCCGTGCAACGATAACCCCGAGGGGTCGATCTACTCTGTCAACTACCGTTCCGCCAAGGCTAAGGCCTACTACATTCTGAAGGGAGACGGGCTGGGAGAGTACTTTCGCCCCACCTTCACCTTCTTCGGCTTCCGCTATCTGGAGATCACCGCCACCGAGGACGTGGAATTTGAAGGCGTGGCCTGTCCCGTCGTTGGCTCAGCTACCCGTGAGACGGGCAGAATGGAGACCTCCCACCCCGTGGTGAATCAACTGATCTCCAACATTCTGTGGGGTCAGCGGGGCAATTACCTGTCCGTCCCCACCGACTGCCCTCAGCGAGACGAGCGGTTGGGCTGGACGGGGGACACCCAGGCCTTCTCTTGTACCGCTGCCTACAATGCCGACGTGGACGGCTTCTTCCACAAGTGGCTACAGGATGCCCGTGACTCCCAAAACGAGGTGGGGATGTATCCCGACGTGATCCCCTCCGTCCGTGTGGTGGGCTTCGGCGGCGCGGCCTGGAGCGATGCGGGTATCATCGTCCCCTACGTCATGTGGAGGATGTATGGCGACACCGACATCCTTGAGGAGCATTATGAGTCCATGGAGAAGTACATGGATTGGCTGGAGTCCTCGGACATGAACGCCCCTCACCCCTACTACGGTGACTGGTTGGCCTACGAAAGCACCGATGCCCGTCTCATTTGCGTGGCCTACTATGGACTGGATTGCCTGTATATGGAGGCTATGTCGAGGGCTATTGGCAAGCTTGACCGCGCCGAGCATTATCGTGCTGTGTATCAGAGGGTACGGACTCACTTCCGCACCTTGTACTGTGATGGGAAGGGAGATCTGAACCCCGAAAACCGCACTCAATGCGGCTACCTGCTGGCGCTTCGTGTCGGTCTTCTGGACGCCGATCGCATTCCCATCGCCGTGGCCGCCTTGAAGCAGAAGATCATCGACAACGGCTACAAGCTCTCTACGGGATTCGTGGGCACCTGCATGCTCTGCCAGGTGCTGGCCGAGCATGGGGAGAATAATCTGGCTTACTCCCTGCTTTTGCAGACAGAAAACCCCTCCTGGCTGTACAGCATCGAGCAGGGCGCGACCACCATCTGGGAGCGGTGGAATTCCTATACCAAGGCTACGGGCTTTGGGGACGTGGGCATGAATTCCTTCAATCACTATGCCTATGGTGCTATTCAGGAGTGGATGTACCGTCACGTGGCGGGCATTGAGACCACTGAGGAGGCCCCGGGCTTTGCCCATCCCATCCTCCAACCCAAGCCCGATACCAGAGCGCCCCATGAGATCCCCGAGGGACAGGAGCTGATCAAATGGGTCAAGACATCTTATGAGTCAAGGAACGGTCTGATCGTATCCAACTGGGATACCACCAACGGCTTTACGTACGAGTGTACCGTCCCTGTGGCCGCTACGCTGTACCTGCCTATTCTTACCGACGCCGAGACCTATACCGAAAGCGGTGTGGAAAGGAAGATCTCGGAGGGAGAGCTTACCCCCTGCGGCCGGTGCCTTGTTATTCAGCTTCAGCCCGGAAGCTATACCTTCGTGCAGAAGTAAGTCTATATACAAACGCTCCCCCGCCACAGCCGTGGCGGGGGAGCGTTTTGCCGTTAAATTGGGGGGTTGTCGGGCTACGCCCGAAATGCAAAATGCAAAATTGGGAAACGGGAGAGGGGATCGACGCAAAATGCAAAAAGCAAATATCCTTCGTGGCCAAAAGATTTTTGGGGGTGCAAATTGCCACAAGTTACCATCAGACTGGCTTTTGCGGAGCAAAAGGCTTCATCCATTTTGCATTTTGCATTTTGCATTTCCCAACTCCCCGATAAATCCCAATTTACTTACCCTCGGTCTTATTGGCTACGGTAACGGCCGCGCGGGCGGCACGCTTACGGTTTCTTCTCTTGATCGAGCCGTAGATGATGAAGAAGATCGCCGCATAGATGCTGACCACCACCAGAAGGGGGGGAAAGGCGCCTACGAACCACACGGCAAAGTTCTGACAGCCGCGGCCGAAGTCGGCCCAGCTCTTAGAAAAGGCGGTCTTTATGCGCTGGCCGAAGGTGGGATCGGGCTCGACGACCTCGGTGTAGGTGATGACCTCCCGCAGGGAGAGCTTCACCGTGGACATGGCC
Organism: Clostridia bacterium; assembly: GCA_017532045.1. GTDB lineage: Bacteria > Bacillota > Clostridia > Oscillospirales > CAG-272 > CAMEON01. Next base: position 10,324 of record JAFXJW010000129.1, read on the forward strand.
ACCTGGCCGTCGTAAATGTTGAGCTTGGTCTGCAAGGATTCGATCTCCTCAATGACGTCGTAGAGTCGCTCCTGTACCCTGAGCATGGCGTTTATGTCGCTGTAATCCGTAAAACCCTCCAGCATGACGGTGAGGCTGGTCTTTTCTGCCTCTAGAGTTTCCAGGCGGGAGACGGTGTCATAATAGGCGGCGGTGATCTCGCTGGAGGTGGCGTTCTGGGACAGGATGCGGATGCCGTCGTTCGAGCGCAGGGTTTCCAGGAAGGCGTCCAGCTTTTCTGCGGGAACGCGGAGGGTGTAGGTGGCGCGTCGTTCCGAATTGCGGACGCTCTCGTAGCCCGTGCCCGTGGTCTCCGAGGTCTCTACGTAGCCGCCGTGGGTCTGGAGGGCGGTTATGATCAGGGTGATGGCGTCGTCGTAGGCCTTGGTCTCGCAGGACATGGTGACGGTGCGGATGATCTTGCGGTCGTAGTCGCCGCTCAGGCTGCCCACGGTGCCGTCGGCGCTGCCTCCTTCCATGCCGCCTGCGGTGTCCCGATCCGCAGCATCAATGCTGGGGGATACATTTTCTGCGTAGCTGTCGCCCGCAGCGTCGCAGGAGACGAGGGTCATAAGGGCCATCAGAAGGGCAACGGCCAGAGCGAGGATGCGGATGGTGGAATTCTTTTTCATGATATTTCTCCTTTCGGGATGGTATGGGGATCCATCTACTATTATAGCGGAAGAAGGATCGGAGATTATCACGGGAATTTTAATAAAGTTGAAATTTTTGGATATTGACATAGAAGATGGCGTTGATCCTATCTCCCCTGCACCGTTTTCCTTCCCGTATTTGTTACATACAAAGGGCTCCCTCGCTTGAGCGAGGGAGCTTTCATGTCGAAAGGAATTATTCTGCGTCCTTCTTTTCCTTGCGACCCAGCATGAGGTTGGTCAGGATGCCCAGGATCAGTGCGCAGGCGATGGTGGTCAGGGTGACCTTGCCGATGGAGAGAGACAGACCGCCGATACCCGTGATGAGGATAACCGAAACCACGAACAGGTTGCGATTCTGCTCCAGATCCACCTTCTGGATCATCTTCAGGCCCGAGACGGCGATGAAGCCGTAGAGAGCCATGCAAACACCGCCCATGACACAGGAGGGGATGGTGTTAACGAAGGCTACGAAGGGAGACAGGAAGGAGATGGCCATAGCCATGATGGCGGTGGTCAGGATGGTGACCACGGAGGCGTTACCCGTGATGGCCACGCAGCCTACGGACTCACCGTAGGTGGTGTTGGGGCAACCGCCGAAGAAGGCGCCGGCCATAGAGCCTACACCGTCACCCAGCAGGGTGTTGTGGAGACCGGGCTCCTCCAGAAGATCCTGCTCAATGATGGTGGACAGGTTCTTGTGATCGGCGATATGCTCGGCAAATACCACCAGAGCCACGGGAGCATAAGCCACGGCAACGGTGCCGAGGTATGCGCCGTCGATGTCCTTGATACCCTTGAGGGCTTCCACAAAGGTGAATTCGGGAACAGAAACGATGGACTTGACACCAAAGTCGGTGAACAGGTTGGTCAGGGGAGCGAAGTTGATGACCTTCAGAGCGTCGATGTCGGCGGCGTTACCGATGACGGTGAAGATGGCGGCCACGGCGTAGCCGGCCAGAATACCCATGATGAAGGGAATGAGGCGGATCATCTTCTTGCCGAAGGTGGCGCAGAGCATGGTAACGGCCAGAGTAACCAGACCGCAGAGGATGGCGATGTAGACAGATCCGCCTGCAGGAGCGGTCTGGAGGTCACCGATGGCGTTACCGGCCAGGGAGAGACCGATGATGGCAACGGTGGGGCCAATGACCACGGCGGGCATGAGCTTGGCGATCCACTTAACGCCAACCAGCTTGACAACGAGGGCGATCAGCACGTAGATCAGACCGGCGACAAATGCACCGATGATGAGACCCAGATAACCGGCCTGAGCGGAGACGGCGCCGGCGAAGGCGGCACACATAGAGCCGATAAAGGCAAAGGAGGAACCCAGGAATACGGGGCTCTTAAAGCGGGTGAAGAGCAGGTAGACCAGAGTACCCACACCGGCGCCGAAAAGGGCGGCGGCGGAGCTCATGGCGGGAGCGCCCAGGGGCATGGAACCGCTGGTGTTGATGATGACGGGAACCACCAGGGTGGCGGCCATGATGGCCAGGAGCTGCTGGATGGCAAAGACGATGACCTGACCGAACCTCGGTCTGTCCTTGATGCCGTAGATGAGTTTCATGTGTTCTCTCCTTACATTTATTATATATAGCGGCGACCCGCTGGGGGACGAATGAAAACGGGCAAAAAATAAGCCCGCCTTGAAAGGGCGGACGGCATGGTGGCGCGCAGAAAAGGGAAGTATTCGATTCTTGACAACTTCACCCAACGCATCTGCCGTTCCGTGATCTTGACTGCTTACAGTATACCATATTTCCCCGGAATTGTAAAGGGGGTTATGACGAATTTTGAAGAATTTTCGGTGTAAATGAGAAGAATCATTACAAAAAAGAGGAACATTCAGGTCGAAAGGACGGATGTTACGGTCGAGTAGGACTCTCCAAGTGAGAATTGTTGGTTGAGTTGCACAAAATGAAGGCTTCCTGTTTGTACAAGCTTGCTTGTATCTCCAAATCGAAAAAACTTTTTCGAAAACTGTTGACAAATAAAAACAAAAGTGCTATAATGGGCAAGCTGACTCCCCCTGGGTCGGCGAAAAATACCGCAAAGATTTTTGAAAAACTTTTCAAAAACCCCTTGACAAGAGTGCAGGGGTGTGGTATAATAGTCAGGCTGTCCGCAAAAAGGGCGGCATGGAAAGCGAGGCGAGAGCCTTGCGCGGATCATTGACAATTGAACAACAGGAGATTAAAGTACA
>JAFXJW010000130.1 GCA_017532045.1 Clostridia bacterium
GGAACAACGTATTCTCCCAGTTCAACAACGACGGCAACGGTAACTACACCGAGCTGGCACAGAAGAACATCGACACGGGTATGGGTCTGGAGCGTCTGGCCTGCGTCATGCAGGACGTGGACAACATGTTCCTCGTAGACACCAACCGCAAGATTCTGGACACCGTCTGCGCCATCGCCGGCAAGGAGTACGGCGCTGACAAGAATAACGACGTCTCCATCCGTGTCTGCACCGACCACATCAAGTCGGCTATGTTCATGATCGCGGACGGCGTGATTCCCTCCAACGAGGGTCGCGGCTACGTTCTCCGCCGCATCATCCGCCGTGCTTGCCGTCACGGTAAACTCCTGGGCATCGACCATCCCTTCCTGACCGACCTGTGCAAGATGGCCATGGAGCAGAACTGCGGCGCATACCCCGAGCTGTCCGAGAAGGCTGAGTACATCCTCAAGGTGCTAACTCTGGAGGAGGAGAGATTCGACGTCACCATTGACGCAGGTCTGTCCATTCTGAACACCGTCATTGAGACCGCAAAGGCTGAGGGCAAGACCGAGATCAGCGGCGAGGATGCCTTCAAGCTGTACGATACCTTCGGCTTCCCCATTGACCTCACCCGTGAGATCATCGAAGAGGCCGGTATGACCTACGATAATACCCGTTTCCTGGAGCTGATGCAGGAGCAGAAGGTACGTGCCCGTGCCGCCCGTGCAAACATCAGCGGCTGGAGTAATGCCTCCAAGACCCTGCTGGCCGATCTGCCCAAGACCCGGTTCGTGGGCTACGAGTGCCTGAGCGCCGAGGCCAAGGTCATCGCTCTGATCGTAGACGATATGTCCGTTACCGAGGTTTCCGAGGGCGACGTCACCGTGATCCTGGACAAGACCCCCTGCTACGGCGAGGGGGGCGGCCAGATCGGTGATACCGGTGCCATCTCTGCCGAGGGCATCTGCCTCACGGTCAATGACACCCAGAAGTCCGACGGCGTATACATTCATCTGGCTACCGTCAAGAACGGCACCCTCAAGGTGGGCGACACCGTCACCGTCACCGTGGAGGTTCCCCGCCGCGAGGCCATCATGCGCAACCACTCCGCCGCTCACCTGCTTCAGAACGCCCTCCGCACCGTGCTGGGCACTCACGTTGAGCAGGCAGGCTCTTACGTTTCCGACACTGTTTGCCGCTTCGACTTCACCCATTTCGCCGCTCTGACCGCCGAGGAGATCTCCAAGGTAGAGGCTTTGGTCAATACCGAGATCCTGAAGGCAGGCGAGGGCTCCATGACCGAGATGGGCATTGACGAGGCCAAGGCTATGGGCGCTATGGCTCTGTTCGGTGAGAAGTACGGCAGCACCGTCCGTGTGGTTCGCATGGGCGACTACTCCATTGAGCTGTGCGGCGGTACTCACGTGGACAACACGGGCAAGATCGGTCTCTTCAAGATTATCTCCGAGTCCTCCGTGGCCGCAGGTGTTCGCCGTATCGAGGCCGTCACCGGCACGGGCGTACTGGCTCTCATTTCCAAGAAGGACGAGCTGATCCGCGCCACCGCCGAAAAGCTGAAGGTGAATAACTCCGCCGACATCGCCCTTAAGGCTACCCAGCTCCAGAGCGAGCTTTCCGCCGCTCACAAGGAGATCGACGCCCTAAACGGCAAGATTGCCGCCTCCCGTGTGGACGATCTGGTGAAGGGCGCTGTGGCTGTTGGCTCTGTCCGACTCATCACCGCCTATCTGGAGGGTGTGGCCGCTGACATCGCCCGCACCATGAACGATCAGATCAAGGACAAGAACCCCGACGCCGTCATCGTTTTGGCCGTCCTTGCTGACGGCAAGCTGAACTTCGTGGCCGCTGCCGGTAAGGACGCCGTAGCTCACGGCGCTCACGCAGGCAAGCTGGTTGGCGCTGTCGCCTCTGTCACAGGCGGTAAGGGCGGCGGACGTCCCGACAACGCCATGGCAGGCGGTCAGGACACCTCCAAGATCTCCGAGGCTCTGGCTATGGCTGCGGAGACCCTGAAGGGTATGCTGAAGTAATTCCCTTTCATCATTCCTATAATGAGAACCCCCGCGCCGATTCGGCGCGGGGGTTCTGCTTTACCCTTCCGTTCTTGTCTCTCTCCCACCGCCGTCCAGGGCTGCCGCCACGTTAGGCGTTTCCGCCGCAGGCCGCTCCACTCGCTGGGGGGACTTAGCGGGGCGGGGGTCGGCTATGGGATTATGATGGATACGGGGCGGAGCCTGTATAGGCGGCGCATCGGTATGGTTGTGGGGCGTGTCCTCGTCCCGTCGAAGCCCCTCGTGGAGCCCAAAGCTGACGGCGATGGCGTTGTTGACCTCGGCCATTACGTCCTCGTCCAGATGCCCCATTTTTTCCCGCAGACGGCGTTTGTCCAGGGTGCGGATCTGTTCCAATAATATAACCGAGTCCTTGGAGAGCCCCACGCGGTCGGCGTAGACGTCGATGTGGGTAGGGAGCTTGGTCTTCCCCATGCGGGAGGTGATGGCGGCGGCAATGACGGTGGGACTGTACCGGTTGCCCACGTCGTTCTGAATGATGAGTACGGGACGAAGTCCCCCCTGCTCCGAGCCTACCACGGGGCTGAGGTCGGCGTAGAATATGTCCCCCCGCCGCACGGTTTGGGCGGTCTGGGGCTCTTGATTGCGGGTGGTGGATGGCATGGTCGTTCCTCCGAATATGGATGACAGCCGAGTGGCTGTAATTGGGTTGTGTGGTTAGTGTTGCCCGTCCGCCGTGGGAATAAACAGAATTTCCCACTTTTGGAATTGGGAAAATTCACCGCGAAATTTTGCGGGGATCCGACGGGGCGGTCAGGGCTTCACTGACAGTATATGCGGAGGGGGAGAATTTTGTCGAGGAAACGCGAAAAGCACACGGTCAATGCCGTGTGCTTTTTCAATGTATGGGGATCGTCAATACTCTAACTCATCGGGAGTATAAACTTTGTAACAATGGTATCCCACGGGAAAACGCTTATCGGCACTTTCCTCAATGACGAGCCACAGGTACTTATTACTGAATTCAAGGTGTCCCTTGATGCCATTTCCGTCAAAGGTAAATATTCCGTTCTCGGCATGGGCGGTAAAGTCCAAATAGGATTCGGTGGTTTCGCCCAACAAGTAATTCTCTCGGTCGGGATCGGGATAAAGAACGGTATAGGCGTATTTTACATGCACGCCCATTTGTGTGTTGGTGACGTTTTCAAAGGTCACGTAGGTATTGCTGTACGCTCCATACTTCTCCCCCGAGGTCTTATCCAGCGAGGCGGATTTATACCACGTCTTACTCGCGGCGGTTCGGATGAGATCCTCCGTGGGAGGTGTCAGAGGGGTATAGGTGAGATTGGATACCGAGCGGCTATACTCGTAGACCTCAAAGGGCTCGGTATAGCAGTTACGGTGCTCGCCTTCGTAGATTTCCTTGAATTTCTCATACGTGATCGCCTGGGTCTGGCCATCCTCCGTCAGGTAATAATGACCCTCATAGCCGCCAGAGGTAGCGAGGATGGAATAAACAAGCCTATAATCCCCCTCCTTCGTAAACTCATAGAGGCTATACTCGATCTCTTTGCTATCCAAACGATCTGCGTGGATACGTCCCTCTTCGTCCAGCAAATATGTCTCATATGCAAAGGAATCCAGCAGGACGGGTTTCCCCTTCTTCATGGTGAAAATGGCCTTGATGGTATAGTCCTCATTCAGGATCACCAGCTCATCCTGGCCGTCGCCGTTGAGATCGATCTCGTCGTAGCCCTCGTAGTAGGCGTTATGATAGGCGGCGTACAGGAGGCGGTTGTAGTACTCATAGGAGAGATCATCGGGGTAGGTGAACAGGTTGTCGTAGCCACCACACACCCATTGACTAGAATTGAAGCTCTCCACGCAGGCAGAGATCGCCGTGTAGGTCTTCAGAACGGCGTCGTAGGTGGAGAAATCCGCTACGGGAAGATTCTCGGTGAAAACAGGCTCGGCCAGGGGAAGATGGATATACGGCGCCTCCAACTTAGCCATCTCGCCGTTGGAGTAAGCGGTGACATATCTATGCTCCCTGTAAAGCACGTTGAAGGTCTCCTCATCAATGATCACTCGGTTGCCGTCCACCATTTGATAGTATTCCAGCGTCTCCTTCTTTTCTTGGTCGTAGACATGGCCGTAGACGGAATCGTAGGCCATCTTGCCTCCGTCCACATGGCAGGTATAGAACTTCATCTCCTCTATGTTATCGGTCACGGTCTTACGACCCATAAAGAAGCGGTTATTCGTAGCGAATATAAAGTGGCTTCCCTTGCCAAAGCAGGCTTCCAGCAGGACGGGCTTACCCTTGACAAGGGTGAAAACGGCTCGGATGGAGGTGTATCTGGACAGCAGGATCAGCTCGGGGGTACCGTTGCCATCCATGTCCTTAAAGCCGTAGCCAAGGTCTCCAACTGTCTCAGCACCCTGCCAGTCCACAATGCCGTATAGTGCCTCGGCAATGGCGGCCTCCCGCTCGTTCATCCGGCGGGTATCGGGGGCGGAGAGCTCCTCCCCGTTCTGCTTGGCGGTCAGGAGCGCGGTATATTCTGCGATGATGCCGTCGTAGGCGGCTTTTTGTTTCTCATAACTCTGGGTAGAGGTGCTGCAGGCCGCCGCCGAAAGCATGAGCCAAAGGCAGAGGGCAGCGAGAAGGATCCGATCATATATATCTATATCCTCCTTGGGTACAAACCGATGCGGGATTGAATTTCACATTCCCATCACGGGTATTATAGCATATCGGGTATGTTTTGTCAAGCGTTAGCAATCCCCACCCCCATTTTGCGAATCACAGCCTTCGTCACACCCTGTTCACCGAATCTTAACAAAGAAATCAGCAAAAAAATTTCAAAAAGGGCTTGACAAATCGTGGGAAAAGTGGTACATTAGTAGCGTGGTTAGCACTTGACACGTTTGAGTGCTAAAAACAACACAAAATAACGCAGAAAGGCAGAGGTGATACCATGGAAGAGCGCCATGAGGAATTGAGCGAACGGAAAAAGCTCATACTAAAGGCAATCATAGACGCCCATATCGCAGACGGCGAGCCCGTGGGCTCCAAGTATCTGATGGAGACCAAGCAGATTCCCTGCTCCTCTGCTACCATCCGCAACGAAATGGCGGAGCTGGAGTCCATGGGATACCTGGAACAGCCTCACACCTCCGCAGGCCGCGTGCCAAGCGAGCGGGCCTTCCGCTTCTACGTGGACACCCTCGTGGAGCATTACGCCATGACGGCGCGGGAAATTTTCCAGATCAACGAGCTTCTCAAGGAGAAGATGGCCGAGTTGGATCACATCCTGCTCACCGCCTCCAAGGTCGCCTCCAATCTCACCAACTACACCGCCTTCGCCATCAAGCCCAGAGCCTCCTGCGTCACCGTCCGCCGCTTTGATGCGGTGTATCTGGATGACAACACCCTCATTCTGGTGCTGGTCGCCTCAAACGGGCAGGTCAAGACCAAGACGGTGCGGCTTACGGATATGCCTCCCCTCTCCCCTGCCATCACGGATCAGCTGGCGCTGACCCTCAACGAGCAGTTGCAGAACCTGACTGCTAACGAGATCACCCTCCCCATCATGATGGAGATGGAGCGAGCCATGGTCAACCGTCCCGAGCTTATCTCGGTGGCCGTAAAGGTCATCTACGAGGCCATGAACGAGCTGGATCAGGGCGAGCTGAAGGTCAGCGGCATGGATCGTCTCCTGGAATACCCCGAGTTTTCCGACCCCGACCGTATGAAAGAGGTTTTGGGCGCCATTGAGCAGAAGGACGACATCCTCCGCATGGTATCCGACGGAAGCGGCAGCGGCGACGTGGGTGTGGTAATTGGCTCCGAGAGCGCCGTGAAGGTCATGGATCGCTCGGCACTGGTCTACAAGCCCATCGTACAAAACGGCAGAACCGTGGGCGCTATCGGCGTGCTGGGTCCTGCCCGCATGGATTACGCCAAGGTGCTGGCCACTCTGGAGGGCATTTCGGGGAACGTAGAGACCCTGCTCTCCCCCGAGCAAAAGCAATTGCAGGACGGCTCGAGTCCGTCCCGTGACGAATAAAGAAAGGAAGACTTGAGATGATCGAGAACGAAAAGGATCTTGAAGTCGAGACAGCCGCCGAGGCCGAGGTGACCGAGGAGATCACCGAGGAAGCCACCGAAGCGACCGAGGGCAAGGCCAAGGGATCTGACAAAAAGAAGATCAAGAAGGTGGAAGCCGAGCTGGCCGAGACCCAAAAGAAGCTGGAGGCCGCCGAGGCGGCTCTGGCCGAGGAAAAGGACAAATACCTGCGGATGCTGGCCGAGTACGACAACTTCCGCCGCCGCACCGCCAAGGAAAAAGAGACCATTTACGGGGACGCCACCGCCGACACCGTAAAGGGTCTGCTTCCCATCATTGATACGTTGGAGCGAGCCGCCGCAGGACTGACTCCCGAGGATATCGAGTCTCCCTTGGGCAAGGGCATCACCATGACCCTGAAATCCGCCACCGACGCCCTTTCCAAGCTGAGTGTGGAGGAGGTTCCCACCGACACATTCAACCCCGACATTCACAACGCCGTCATGCACGTGGAGGATGATTCCCTTCCCGAGGGCGCCATTGTGGCCGTCTTCCAAAAGGGCTACCGCAGGGGTGATCACATCATCCGCTACGCCATGGTACAAGTTGCCAACTGACCAGGGCTTTGCCCTGGACCCACCAAGGGCTCTGCCCTTGGAACCCGCTTAAACCCTTTTTGGAAAAAGGGTTTAAGGATCCCAAAAACTTTGAAATAGGTACAACCTATATATAAACGATCCCGCAAAAAATATCTGATATAAAGGAGAACATTATTATGGCAAAGATCATCGGTATCGACCTTGGTACGACCAACTCTTGTGTTGCAGTTTTCGAGGGCTCCGAGCCCATCGTCATCCCCAATCCCGAGGGTGCGAGAACCACCCCCTCCGTGGTGGCCTTCTCCAAGACCGGCGAGCGTATGGTCGGTCAGGTCGCTAAGCGTCAGGCCATCACCAACCCCGACCGCACCA
>JAFXJW010000131.1 GCA_017532045.1 Clostridia bacterium
GTCTATCCCGTGGCTGCCTCGGGGGTCCCCTTCGACATGAAGTACGTGGGCATCAAGGGAGACGTCATCGCCGACCTCCACGAGGATCTGGCCGCTGAGCAGAAGGCCCGCGTCACCTACGACAACATCCTCCGCCTCTGCGACGACCCCGACGTCCGTGAGCCCATCAAGTTCCTCCGTGAGCGGGAGATCGTGCATTACCAGCGGTTTGGCGATGCCCTCCGCATCACCCAAGACAACCTGGACTCCAAGAATTTCTACGCCTGCAATCCTGCTTTTGACAAGGGATGTGGGAAAACGAAGAACTGCTGAACATTGAAACGACGCAAAAAGGGCGGCTTCCCGTATGGGAAGCCGCCCTTTTTGTACATGACCAATTCAAGCGGTACATCAGTCCATATTCTCGTAACCGATGAGGGTCTGGAGCAGGGTCTGAGCGTAGACACGGTAGAACCAGTCGTTAGGGTGGTTGATGTTGTTTCCGGCGTAGTCGTTGAAGGTCTTGCGAGCCTGAACGGCGGTGGAAACCGAATGCACCTGAGCGACCGCCACGGCCTTACCGCTGCTGCGGTAGGTAGAGGCCAGATCAAGAAGCTGAGTCTCCTGGTTCTTGATATTGTTGCTATCCCAGTTGGAGCCGGTGTGAGGCGTCATGGTGGAGACGATCATCACGGCAGCATCGGGCGTGAGAGCAAACAGGTTGTCGATGATGGTCTTGTCATTGGCCTTGGTCACGCTGGGGGCGTAGCCACCGTCATTCATGCCGAAGGCCAGAACCAGCAGGTCACAGCCGTAGGTATTGACCTGAGCCTTGATGTGCTGATTAAAGTTATTGACGCCGTCGTTGGAGGTCCAGCCGCCGATCGCCGTGTTGATATAGGTGATGGTGCCTCGATCCCCGGCCACGTAATCGGCAGTGGGAACGGTATGGCAGGCCATGGCGCCGGGAACGGACAGGCCGGTGTTGATGTACTTCACTCGATAACCGAATAGGTCAGCCAGCGCCTCGGTGAAGAGCATGGAATATGCACCCTGTCTGGGCTGAACGTTATCCGTAAAGGCGGCGTTGGCGCCCCAGGTGATGGAGTCACCGTAGAACATGACGGTCACGTCCTCACCGTCAATCAGCTTTTGGACAAAGTCCTCGTAGACCTCCAGCTGGCTCTCCTGCTCAAAGCCGCCCCAGCCCTCGGCGTGGGTGTAGGTGACGCATACCTGCCAGTACTTCATCTGGCTCTCGCCCCAGAACAGATTCTGTCCGTCCTTCTGGATCAGGGAGCCTGCGTAGTTGTAGTAAACGGCAGAGGTGATGGCGGGCATGGTGGAGTTGGCGGTGATCTTCAGCTTTCCGTCCACGATGATGTAGTCTCTTCCCTCCAAATAGGTGATCTTGCCGTCATAGGAGGTGACCGAAATAACGCTATTGATGGGGAACAGAAGATCCTTGGTGGTGTTCTTGTCAATGAACATGACGGTCTCCTTAAGGGAGACGGTACCGTCAAAGATATTCTGCATGATCTCCTTCAGGTCATCCTGCTTGACGTTCAGGCCGTCGGAGGGCACGGTGGTCTCAGGCTCGTCGGGATCTTCGGAGCGCTCGATCTTGATGTAAGACGCGATGTGGGTATTGACCTCGTTACCGTTGACGTAGGTGTGGAGGCTATCGTGGTGGCTACCCAGAGCGTCCCAACCGGCAAAGCCCGTATTGCCGCTGCGGTAGTAGATCTCGTAGTAGATCTCACCCGTCAGGGTAATACTATCGGGGATGTCAATGATGAAGTCGGTGCTGTCGATGTGGTTGGAGCCCGTCTTGGTGTAGATGGGAGTACTATTGACGGTGATGGGCTGGTTGGTATCCCACTGCCAGAACTTGATCTCCCAGGTGTTGACGCTGTCCATGTAGGTAGCGAGCTTGGTGATGACCAGCTGCTTCAGGGTGTCGTTGCCAATATCAAATCTCTGACCGAAGTAGTCACCGCCACCTGTCTGGGGAGTGCTGCCTGCACGGTCTGCCAGAATGATGGTGTCGGGATCGGTGGGCGTGGTGGAGCCGGAATCATCCGACTCGGGAGGATTGGGATCGAAGTTGGCGGGAACGACCACCACAAAGCTTGCGCCATAGTGGTTTTCCCACTCAATGCCGGACAGGTAGGACTCCAGACCGGGCTGGAAGGTTCCGTTATCGGCCCAACCGGTGAAGGTCATGGTGCCGCCGGTGTACTCGACCTCGTAGAAGATATCGCCGTAGATCCTGTAGTTATCGGGAATGCTTACCACGAAATCGGTGCTATCCATATGGTTCATGCCGTAGGTGGTGAACAGGGGGGTTGCCGAAGTGGTCACACCGTAGTCGGTATTCCAGCGCCAGATCTTCAACGTCCAGGAGTTGTTGTTCTCACAGAAGGTGGCCAACCTAGAGATCGTGATCTGCTTCAGGTAGGTCTCGCCGATGTTGTATCTCTGACCCAGCTTCTTGGAGCCGACCGCATTGTGAGGGGTCGTGCTGTTGGTGCAATCAGCCAGAACGATGCCCTCCAGTCTGTCCTCGATCTCTCCCTGATCAGGCTCGGTTACTTCCCCGTCATAGGGGGCGACACGGATGCTGGCGGCGTAATGGTTATCCGTGGCCACGCCGCCTCTGTAAGAAACAAGACCCGTCGCAGGATTACTACCGATCCAAGGCATGAAGCTGGGGTTCTGACCGTTGCTGGAGAGCACGTTGACCTCGTAGTAGATATGACCCGTAATGATCTTGTCGGCGGGGATATTGATCACCATATTCGTGCCGTCGGCGTGGTTGTAGCCCGTATACTCGTAGAGAGGAGTACCAGCGGTGGTGACGGCATAGCTACCATTCCACCGCCAGACCTTGACGGTGAACATATTAACGGTTCCCACGTAAGTGCCCACGGAATTCACGGTGATCTGCTTCAAGGCATTAGCGCCGATGTGGATCTGCTGACCGAACTTCATAGAACTATCGGTGTTCCAGAACAGGAAATCGGGGTTTGTGCCGAAGCCATCAAAACGAGCCAGCACAACGCTCTGCTCGCTCTGAACGGGAGCCATGGTCTCGGGCTCGGGAGTGGTCTCGGGGGCTACGGTAGTCTCGGGGGCTACGGTAGTCTCGGGGACTACGGTAGTCTCAGGAGCCACAGTAGTCTCGGGAGCCTCGGTAGTCTCGGGCTCTGCGGTAGTGGTCTCCTCGGAGGTGGTCTCTTCGGGGGTAGTCTCCTCGGGAGTAGTCTCCTCGGAGGTGGTCTCTTCGGGGATAGTCTCCTCGGGAGTAGTCTCCTCGGGGGTAGTCTCCTCGGGGGTAGTCTCCTCGGGGGTGGTCTCCTCGAGAGTCGTCTCATCAAAGGTAGTCTCGGGGGCTACAGTAGTCTCGGGGGCGACGGTGGTCACCTCCGCCACGGAAGTGGTCTCGCCGTTGGGAGCCTCCATGACGGGGGATTTTTCGCATGCAGGAAGACCCACAGCCAAGATCGCCACCAGAAGCAGAGATCCCAGCAGGATAAGAATGCGTTTGTTTTTCAGCATAGTGTTTCTCCTCATATTTTGGGGGCAGTGCAAAAGATGCGCTGCCCCCTTGGAATATTACTGAATATACTCGTAACCGATCAGGGTCTGGAGCAGGGTCTGGGCGTAGACACGGTAGAACCAGTCGTTAGGATGGTTGATATTGTTACCTGCGTAATCGTTGAAGGTCTTGTGCTTCTGCACTTCCTTAGAAACCGAATTCATGCAGGCAACGGCCACGGCCTTACCGTCCTTGCGGTAGTTATTCGCCAAAACGAGAAGCTGTCTCTCCTGACCCTTGGTGTTGTTGCTGTCCCAGTCAGATCCGGAGTGAGGAGTCATGGTAGAAACGATCATCACAGCGGCATTGGGATTGAGGGCATACAGACTATCAATGATCTTCTTGTCATTGCTCTTGGTCACGCCGGCGCTCACCTGTCCGTCGTTCATACCGAAGGCAAGCACCAGAAGGTCACAGCCGTACTTCTCCACCTGATCGCCGACGAATTTATCAAAGTTATCAACGCCGTTCTGAGAGGTCCAGCCACCGATAGCGGTGTTGATGTAGGTGATGGTGCCGCGCTCTCCTGCCACGTAATCCGAGGTAGGAACGGGATGGCAGGGCATGGAGGCAACCAGTCCGGTATTGACGTACTTCACGGTGTAGCCGAACAGATCAGCCAAGGTCTGCACGAAGAGCATGGGATATGCTCCCTGCTTGGGAGCGACGTTATCATTATAGCTGGAGTTAGCACCGTAGGTGATGGAGTCACCGTAGAAGAGAACGGTCACGTCCTCGCCGTCAACCAGCTTCTTGACGAAGTCCTTGTAGACCTCCAGCTGGCTCTCCTGCAGGTAACCCTCCCAGTTATCCTCATGGGTGTAGGTAACGGCAACCTGCCAGTTCTTCATCCGGCTCTCGCCCCAGAACAGAGGCTTGCCGTCCTTGTGGATCAGGGATCCGTCATAGTTGTAGTAAACGGCAGAGGTAATGCAGGGGATTCTGGAATCCTCGGTCACCTGCAGCTTACCGTCCACGATGACGTAGTCTCTACCCTCCTCGTAGGTAATGTTTCCGTTGTAGGAGGTAACCGAGATCATGCTCTCAATGGGGAAAAGCAGAGACTTCACGTCGCCCTTGTCGATGAACATGACGGTCTCCTTGATGGAGGTAGTGCCGCCAAAGACGTTCTGCATGATCTCATTCAGATCCTCCGCCTGAACATCCAGACCGATCTGCTCGTCAACGGGAGTCGTCGTGGTTTCCTCCTCGGTGGTAGCCTCTTCAGTGGTCTCCTCCTCGGTGGTCTCCTCCTCGGTGGTCTCAGGAGTAGCGGTGGTTTCGTCTACCTCGGGGGTGGTCTCGTCGGAGGTCTCGACGGTGGGGGTTTTGACGCAGGCGGCAAAGCTCACAGCCACGGCCCCTGCCAAAAGCAGGGTGCCGAGGAGGAGCAGCATACGGGACAATTTCAGCATGTTATTTCTCCTTTTATATTACAAACATTGTTGATGTGAGGATGTCAGTCCATATTCTCGTAACCGATGAGGGTCTGGAGCAGGGTCTGAGCGTAGACACGGTAGAACCAGTCGTTAGGGTGGTTGATGTTGTTTCCGGCGTAGTCGTTGAAGGTCTTGCGCTCCTGAACCGCCTTGGAGACCGAGTTCACCTGGGCAACGGCAACGGCCTTTCCGCTACTACGGTAAGTAGCGGCCAGATCAAGAAGCTGAGTCTCTTGGTTCTTGATGTTGTTGCTGTCCCAGTTGGAGCCGGTGTGAGGTGTCATGGTGGAGACGATCATCACGGCAGCATCGGGCGTGAGAGCAAACAGGTTGTCGATGATGGTCTTGTCATTGGCCTTGGTCTCGCTGGGGGCGTAGCCACCGTCATTCATGCCGAAGGCCAGAACCAGCAGGTCACAGCCGTAGGTATTGACCTGAGCCTTGATGTGCTGATTAAAGTTATTGACGCCGTCGTTGGAGGTCCAGCCACCGATAGCGGTGTTGATGTAGGTGATGGTGCCACGATCCCCTGCCACATAGTCGGTGGTGGGAACGGTATGGCAGGCCATGGCGCCGGGAACAGACAGGCCGGTGTTGATGTACTTCACTCGATAACCGAATAGGTCAGCCAGCGCCTCCGTGAAGAGCATGGAGTAGGCGCCCTGCTTGGGCTGAACAGTCTCGGTGTAGGTGGAACAAGCGCCCCAGGTGATGGAGTCACCGTAGAACATCACGGTCACGTCCTCACCGTTAATGAGCTTCTGGACGAAGTCCTCGTAGACCTCAAGCTGACTCTCCTGCTCAAAGCCACCCCAGCCCTCGGCGTGGGTGTAGGTAACAGACACCTGCCACTGCTTCATCTGGCCCTCTCCCCAATACAGATTCTTACCGTCCTTCTGGATCATAGAGTCAGAATGATTGTAGTACGTAGCAGAGGTAATGCAGGGCATGGTAGAGTTGGCGGTGATCTTCAGCTGACCGTTCTCGATCACGTAGTCTCTGCCCTCCAGGTAGGTGATCTTACCGTCGTAGGAGGTGACCGAAACAACCGAGTTGATGGGGAACAAAAGATCCTTGGTGGTATTCTTGTCGATGAACATGACGGTCTCCTTGAGAGAGACAGTGCCGCCAAAGACGCTTTGCATGATCTCCTTCAGATCATCCTGCTTGACGTGCAAGCCGTCCGTGGGCTCGTTTGTCTCGGGCTCTTCAGGCTCTGTGGAGGGCATGATCTTGATGTAGGAGGCGATGTGGGTATTGACCTCATTTCCGTTGACGTAGGTATGCAGGCTATCTGCGTGGCTTCCCAAGGCATCCCAGCCGGCAAAGCCCGTGCTACCGCTACGGTAGTAGATCTCGTAGTAGATCACACCGGACAGCGTAATGTTATCGGGAATGTCAATGATGAAGTCGGTGCTGTCAATGTGGTTGGAGCCCGTCTTGGTGTAGATGGGGGTTCCCTGCACGGTGATGGGCTGGTTGGTATCCCACTGCCAGAACTTGATCTCCCAGGTGTTCACGTTGTTCGTATAGGTAGCCAGATTGGTGATCACGAGCTGCTTCAGGGTGTTGCTTCCTATGTCGAATCTCTGACCGAAGAAATCTCCGCCGCCGGTCTGGGGAGTAGAGCCGCCCGCGCGGTCGGCCAGAACGATAGTCTCCGGCTTGATCACGTAGCCGCAGCTAACGCAGGTGTCGCCTGAAAAGCTATGGCCTGTGGCAGCGGTTGTCGTATCGGTGTAAGAATCGCTGCACTCGGAGCAGATATGGGTGGTATAACCGCCTACGGTACAAGTAGGAGCGGTTACAACGGCTATATAGTCGTGTCCGATAGCGGAAACCGCATCACCCGTATAGCTGTAGCCACAGTCACAAATGTAGGTGGTGTAACCGACCTCGGTACAGGTGGGAGGAGTGACAACGGCCTCGTAGCTGTGGCCAAGCTCCCCTTCCAGGATTTCACCGCATACGGTACAGGTCAGACCGTTCAAGCAATCAGTGGCTGCATCGGCGGTATGACCCAGAGCCTCGATAACCTCAGTATGGGTATCGCCACACCCACAGGTAAGGTTCTTGATACCGGTCTCGGTACAAGTGGGCTCCTCGATAACCTCAGAGGTATACTTATGCTCATGAACAAGCTCAAGAATGTAAATACCGAACTCAGAAGCGGTGATCTTAACGCACTTGCGGCCGTCGATTTCTTTGGCCTCAGCGAAACTATAGTACTCACCCTCTCGGTAAATGTGTACAACGGTACCGACTTCCACGCCACTCGGGACGGGCAGCAGGAAGGTAACGAGATCGCCCCTCGGTTCCACCTTCACGCCGTTGGCGGTGAGGGCGATATCGTAAGACAAGCTGTGTACAATGGATTCGCCATTTTCATCCTTCTTCGTACCAACACCGGTAAGCTCAACATTCAGCACATAGTTCGTGTCTTCATCGTAGTCATTGGTGATATCGTCGGCAAGAATGGTGGCTTCGGGAGCGGTGCTTCCCTGTGTCCCATCGTCCTTGTCATAGGCCGCCGATGAAAGCGTAGCCATACTCAAAACCAAAAGAACCACTAAAATCATCCATATAAATTTTTTCATGACTTTCGCATTCCCCCTTATCATTCTTGCCCCTCAGAGGTAGTCTCCTCAGCGGGATCGGTAAAATCAAGCTCCTCGGGCGGAATGGTGGCAATGAACTCGGGAACGGGAACGCTTTCCAAACCGGAGCCCGAACCCAAGCCCGAATCAGAAGTCGAATCCGAATCGGACGTGATATCGCTCTTCACGCAGGCTACAGTAGACAAAACAGTCAAAATCAACAGAGCAATAGCAAAAAATCTCTTACTCATGATATTTCTCCTTATATTTTCCAATGCGTCTCAAAAACAGTATTCTTTCTCATTACTCCTATTACGGAGCGGTGGTCTCCTCAGCGGGATCGGTAAAATCAAGCTCCTCGGGCGGAATAGTGGCAATGAACTCGGGAACGGGAACGCTTCCCAGACCCGTATCCGAACCGGACTCCGAGCTCGTGCTCGAATCCGTATCAGGGGTCTTACCGTTATTTACGCAGGCCACGGCGGACAAAACGGTCAACATCATTAAAACGATAGCCAAAGGGGTGACAATTCTCTTACTCATGGTTTTTCTCCTTAATAAAATAGTGTATTTTAATTTTTTAATGAGTGCTTGCAGAGGAGCATGCTCATCGGCTTCCCGTAGAGCCAAAGCCGCCGGTACCTCTCTCGGTATCATCCAAGAAATCTACCTCTATGAACTGCGCAGTGATCACAGGCATGATCAGAAATTGGGCGACACGGTCCCCGGGGAGGACGGTGCGGGGGACGCTTCCGTGGTTATGGAGGGCGACCATCAGCTCGCCGCGGTAGTCGGAGTCAATGACCCCCACCTTGTTGGCGGGAGCCAGCCCCTGCTTGGAGGCCAGACCGCTACGGGCGAAATTCAATCCCACGTAGCCCTCGGGGATGGCCATGGACAGTCCCGTGTGGATCATGACCGTCTCACCGGGACTAACGGTAATGGGATCACCCTCAGGAAGGGCGTACAGGTCAGCCCCTGCGGCTCCTGCCGACCCGTAGGTGGGCAGGATCGCCTTGGGATGTAGCTTTTTAACAGGCAGGTTCATATCAGCCCTCCACTGTGAAGGTATGGACACCCGAGCCCATACGCTCGTTCATACCGCCTGCGCGGAAGTAGCCCACGGCACCCGTGGGAACGGTAACGGTGTAATCCGTTTTACTTCCCTCCCGCTTGAAGTCCACCTTGATCTCACCAAAGGGAGATACGTGGCTGACGGTAGCGGCGGGGACGTCGGTGAAGTAGCAGGGCTTGACCTCAAAGGTAGCAAAGCCGGGAGTCAGAGGCTTGATGCCGCCGATGTGGGCATAGAAGAGGTAGGCAAAGCCGGAATGCATGGGATGGTTGTAGGAGTCGGTAACGGCCGCACGGGGCTGACCGATCATCTTCATATGCAGAACCTCCCACAAGGAGGTAGCGCCGTCGTCCAGCATCGTACCGAAGCTGATGAAGTTACGGTTGAAGAGGTACTTCATAGCCTCGTCACCGTGACCCTCCTCGGCCAGCATGGGAGCCAGATGCTTGTTGGTGTAGATACCCACGGACATCTCGTACCTGTCGGCCTCCATCAGCTCCAGAAGAGCCTTGAGGAGGGCCTCACGCTCGCCGTCGGGGTACAGACCCGTATTCAGAGCTACGCCGCAAGCGCCCCAAGTGGAGTAGCGGTGCAGCTCGGGGATCCAGAAGTGACGGTTGAAGGACTCCTTGATCCTTTCGGCCAAGTCGGCGTAATCCACGGCGGTGGGGAGATCCAGCGCCTTGGCCAGCTCGTCCATCATGCAGGCGATCTCAAAGAATACGGCGGTGGAGGACTCGGTAATGGGAATACGGCGGGGGATGTAGTTACCGCCGGGAGGACACCAGTCACCCAGACCACGGGTCAGGATGTAGTCGCCGGAAACCTTCTCGGCGTCGTCCATCTCGTGCTTCATCCACTTCTCCATCTGATCCCAGTGGCTACGGACGATGTGATCGTTACCGTAGTAGTGGTACATCCAGTAGGGCATGACCACGTTGGCGCATCCCCACAGGGGAGAGGCCTCCAGACATCCGCGCTTACCGGGGGAGACCATCTGCCATACGCCGTAGGACTCGTCGGTGGTGCGGAAATCGTGGATATATTTCTCGTAGGATGCCTCCAGATCGAAGTTCATCATACCGTAGTTGCAGGCCACCTGAGCGTCACCCAGCCAGCCGCAACGCTCACGGGCGGGGCAATCCTCGGGGAAGCCGTGGTAATTGGAGCGGAAGGTGGAGAGCATGATGGTCTGGAGGTTGTTCAGGTCATCGCAGGCGCTGGTGAAGCTTCCCGTCTGATCCAGCTCGGTGGACATGACGTAGCAGACACCCACCTCAAGGCCGGGGTCGATACCGAAGGCGGTAAGATCGGTGTAGCCCGTGATCTCCATGTAGCGGAAGCCGTGATAAGTAAAGCGGGGTCTCCAGGTTTCACCCTCGGCATCGCCACGAGCGATGTAGATATCCTGCTGGATGCACTGGGTCGCGAAGGCACCGATGGAGCGGTAGTCCAGCGTGCCGTCAGGATTGATGGTCACGGCAAAGCGGAGAACGATCTGAGCACCGCGAGGTGTGGGAGGGATCTTCAGCTCCACGATACCGGCCACGTTCTCACCGAAGTCCACGACCCACGCGCCGTCCAGCACACCGCTGCAGCTGGTGACGGACTTGGCGTTCAGGCTACGGATGATGCGGACGGGGGGCATCATGCAGAGCTTCAGCTCACCGCCGGGAATACCTGCATCCACCACAGAGCCCCACTCCTCCTCGTCACCGTTATAATCGGCGAAGTCGGGGGTCTCCAGACGGCAGTCGTAGGTCTCGCCGGCATGGAGGTTGTTGACGGTGATGGGGCTGTACTTATACTTCCAGTCCTCGGTATTGGTGGCGATGATCTGCTTTTCGCCATTCTCGTAGGTGATCTCCAGCTGAGCCAGGAGGCACACGTCGTTATACTTCAAACCGTGCATGCCCCAAACGCGGGATTGGGAGTACCAGCCGTCGCCCAGAAGGGCGGCAAAGGCGTTCTTTTCTTCAATGAAGGAGGTCACGTCGTAAATGCGGTAGAACACCTCACGGTCGTAGTTGGTGAGGGGGGGATCAATGAGATCCTCGCTGACCTTGCGACCGTTGATGTAATACTCGCCGCAGCCCAGTCCGCAGACGAAGAGCTTGGCTTCCTTGACGCCGCTCCTTGCCTCAAACTTGGTACGCAGGTAGGGCGCCCAGCTCTCAATGTGCTTCTTAGGCTTAATGAACACGCCCTTCCACTCCTCAGTGGCAATATCTGTAAAGAAATCCACCGAAGCGGTAGCGGACTCACCCTTGTTGTCGGTGACCGTAACGGTCAGGGTGTAGTTCGTGCGGGTGTCCAGCGTCGCATCTACGGAGACGTGGATGGACTTGTCCCCTCCCTCGCTCACCCAATCGGGAGTGTCGCAACCTACCTTGGTGATGGTAGCCTTGTAGGAAGTCTGCAAAACGTCCGTCTTGTCGGAATCCAACTTCCAACCGACGTACAGATCCTTGCTGGGAGCATATGCGGGGTTCTTCACCGCATTGATGGAAAGGTCGTAAAGTTTCAGCATAATATAAAAATTCCTTTCAGAAAATTTTCACGTATTTCAAATGGTTTCCTTTAGCTCGTTGATCTCCGCCAGCCACAGACTGCTCACCGCATCCGAGGGCATGACCCATCCCCCACGAGGGGAGAGGCTGATGCCAAAGACGGCGGGGCCGTCGGGGAGGCAGGAGCGCTTGAACTGCTGGTTGAAGAAACGGCGGGTGAAGGTCTCCAGCCACTTGAGAATGGTGGCGTCATCGTAGTTCTCCCCCCAAGTGTTTCGCGCCATGCGGAAGAGCTTGGCAGGAGTGAAGCCATAGCGGAGAAGGTAGTACAGGAAGAAATCGTGCAGCTCGTAGGGGCCCACCAGATCCTCGGTCCTTTGGGCAATGCTGCCGCTCTCGTCGGCGGGAAGAAGCTCGGGGCTGACGGGAGTTCCCAGCACGTCGTACAGAGCCTCGGCCAGCTTATCCCCTCCCTTCTTCTGCTCGGTGGCGGCCACGTAGGCGACCAGCTCCCTCACGAGGGTCTTGGGAATGTTGCCGTTGACGCTATACATAGACATGTGGTCGCCGTTGTAGGTGGCCCAGCCCAACGCCAGCTCGGAAAGGTCTCCCGTTCCCACCACCATACCGCCTTCCTCGTTGGCGATATCCATGAGGATCTGGGTGCGCTCTCTCGCCTGAGCATTCTCGTAGGTCACGTCACGGAGGTTGGGATCATGCCCGATGTCCTTGAAGTGCTGATTCACCGAATCAAAGATATTGACGGTACGGAAGTCCACGCCCAGCTCCTCACAGAGGGTGGTGGCATTGGACTTGGTGCGCTCGGTGGTACCGAAGCAGGGCATGGTCACCGCCACGATGTCGGTACGGGGGCTGCCCAAAAGATCCATCGCCCGTGCCATGACCAAAAGAGCCAGGGTGGAATCCAGTCCGCCCGAAATACCCAGCACGGCCTTCTTAGCCCATGCGGCGGTGATCCGCCTGGCAAGCCCCTCGGCCTGAATCGTCAAGATCCGCTCACATTGGGCGGTCAGACAGACAGAGTCGGCGGAAATGAAAGGACGGGGGTCTATGGGGCGGGTGAGGTCGGTGTCCTCAACGCCTATATCGAAATAATTCTCCATGCAATGACCGCAGGAGGAGGTATCGAAGTTCCCCGTGCGGCGGTCGTGGAGCATCCGCTCCAGGTCCAGCTCGGTGACGGTCAGCTGCTCGCCACCATCAAAGGGAGTATGCTCGTCCAGTATCTCCCCCATCTCACAGATGATGCGATGTCCGCCGAAGACGTGGTCGGTGGTGGATTCACCTCGCCCTGCCTCGGCCAGGATGTAGCCGCACAGGGCGTTGGCGGTTCTCGCCCTCGCTGTAATACGGCGGGACTCCTCCGCGCCCATGATCTCGGGGGTGGCAGAGGGATTGCAGATCACCAGCGCCCCTGCAGAGACCGAAGGTGCCGTAGGAGGCACGGCGGCGGCGCGATCCTGTCCCACCTCCACGCAGAAGCGGAAGGTCGGAAGAGACGAGCAAACGAAGAGCTGACTCACGCCCATCTGCACGAAGCTACCGTCACCCAGAATATCCGTGACCAACAGCTCAGCGGGAGGTGTCGAGAAGGTACGGCGCTCGGCGGAGGACAGATTGGTCTTGGGCACAAGACCCAGCACCACTCCACCACTCACAACAGCCGCGCAGTTGTAAAGCTTGTCTCCCAAGGCTACGGGAAGACCCACCACAGAAACCAGATCCAATCCGGCAGTCTCGGCGGCAAAGGCCCGCAGAGCCTCCTTTGCCCCTCCGATCAAGGTATCGTGGGCGTGCAGATCCCCGCAGGTAGCCCCCGTGAGGCAAAGCTCGGGAAAGACCACCAGCTTGACCCCCTCGGCGAAGGAGAGGTCGGCCAGATGGGCGCAGGCGGCGGCGTTATAAAGGGGGTCTGCCACCCGCACCGAGGGGGTAGCGGCGGCAACCTTGATGAAACTATTTTTCATAAGCAATACACTCCTTCCGACGGGGGGACAGAGACCCCCATCCGATACAGAAAAAAAGTATGGCATCATATTCCGTACTATTATAACAGAAATGCAGAAAATAATCAAGGGTTTTCCCGAAAATATTCAAGAAATTGTACGGATCTGAGTTCAAATAAGAAGCCTATCGGAGAATGCAAAGGGGAAAGTGCTTCTCCCCCCGCCGCCACCGCCTTGCGAAAATTGTAAATATTTTGAGATGTCCCTGCCAAAAATGCACATTCTCCCCTCTTTGCGGCTTGCGCTACGGATGCTTTTATGCTATAATAAGAAGGTCTGTGACTACATGACTGTAATTTTTTAAAGTACAAGTATACATACAGGAAAGGAATTCCCCGCCATGAGCAACGAGATTCAAAACAACACTCCCGAGACCAAGCTATCTCCCGAAATGGCCGCCGCTCACGCCAAAATGATCGCCGCCGCCGATGAGATGGAGAAGGTCGTCGTAGGCAAGCGCACCGAGGTACTGCACCTTTTGACCGCCCTGCTGGCAGGCGCTCACGTGCTGATCGAGGACGTCCCCGGCACGGGTAAGACCACCCTGGCCTCCACTCTGGCCCGTGTCACGGGTCTGGACTTCAAGCGAGCCCAGTTCACCCCCGACGTCATGGCCTCGGATATCACGGGCTTCCATATCTACAACCGCCAGAAGGAGAATTTCGAATTCCGTGAGGGTCTCGTCATGTGTAATCTGCTCCTGGCCGACGAGATCAACCGTGCCTCCCCCAAGACCCAATCGGCTCTTCTGGAGGCCATGGAGGAGGGCAAGGTCACGGTGGACGGCAATACCATGGACATTCCCGTTCCCTTCATGGTCATCGCCACCCAGAACCCTGCAGGTTACGTGGGCACGTACCCCCTGCCCGAGGCACAGCTTGACCGCTTCGCCCTCAAGATCAGCATGGGCTATCCCACCCCCGCCGAGGAGCTGAATATCATCAAGGCTCGCAAGGGTGAAAATCCCATCCAAAATGTATCCCCCATTCTGACTCGAGACGAGCTGTGCGCCATCCGTGAGATGGTCGCCACCGTCCACATCGACGACGAGCTGTACCGCTACATCGTCACCCTGGTTACCGCCACCCGCAAGCACCCCGCCTTGAGCCTGGGCGCATCCCCCCGCGCCTCGGTGGCCCTCGTCCATCTGGCTCAGGCCTACGCCTTCCTCCGTGGCCGTGACTACGTCCTCCCCGATGATATTGCCGCCCTGTTCCGCGCCGCTATTGCCCACCGTCTCATGCTCCGTCAGGAGGCCAAGCTGGCTCACCAGACCACCCAGGACGTCCTCACCGAGATCCTTCGTACCACCGAGGTTCCCTACAAGGGCAAGCGCGCCTGATTCGTAGGAGTTATCCATGGCAAGCATGAAACAATGTCCCCATTGCGGAAAATACGTGCCGGAGGATCGCACCTACTGCATGAACTGCGGCGTCACCCTGGGCATCCGTTGCCCCGGGTGCCGCACCGTCATGCCCTTGGGTGTTTAGACCTGCACGGCCTGCGGCCATTCCTTCATCAAAAAGAGGACAGCCCGCTCTCTTCCCCTGTGTGGTTGGATGAAGCGGAACGCAAAGCCCCTCGTGGCGGGTCTTTCCCTTCTCTGCCTCCTTCTGACTCTGGTACTGGCCGCCTTCCCCGGGGTGAATCTCACCGTCCTTCTGGAGGAAGTCCCCTTCTTACATCACAAGGCCTCGGGCTACGGTCTTATGGGCTTTTTTATCGGCGGACACCCCGAGGGTATAACCGCCCTTTTCGAGCTGACCGAGCTTACCTCCCACGTCCCCACCCTCAAGACCCTCCTGTTCCTGTCGGGCCTGGGCTGGCTGGCTCTTTTGTGTGGCTTGATCTTTACCGCCCTGCTTCTGATATGTAACTACAAGCGCTTCGGAAAGGCCACCGCCCGCCACCTCTTTGCTCCCTTGGGCGTGGCTCTGGGTGGCATCGGATTGATCTTCGGCTTAACCTTCCCAATAACCTCCATTCTGACCGACGGCATGAGCAAATACACCGACAAGGCCGAGGACGGCTACGCCGTCGCTACTGCCACCCCCATGCCCACGGTTCTTCTGGTTGCCGTAGTCCTCACCGTCGTCATACACGTCCTGCTGCACGTCTTCGTCTTCTCCAAAAAAGAGAGCGAGGGAGAGGTCTTGATCAGGGATATTCTGTCCGTTCCCATGGGCGCGCTCATCCACCTCCTCCACAGGCTGATCCGAGCCATCCGCAAGAGAGCGGGAAAAAGGGTATCGGAGCGGGACGAGCCCGCCCTCACCGTTACCCCCCGCTTCTCCACCTACCTCATCCTCTTGGGCGTGGCGTTGGTCTTTACCCAGGCGCTTCTCAGCAAGGTGTCCAACATCTTCTTCTGGTTCGTGCTCCTCCTCCCTCCCGTCCTCCTGATCTACACGGTCATGGCCAAGAGAGCCCTGACGGTCAGCATGCTTTGCGATACCGTCACCACCGAGAAGAACACCCCCTACACCTACAGCTTCCGCATGGACAACCGCTCGATTCTGGCCATTCCCTTCGTGGAGGCCATGGTATCCATCCCCCAGTCCAACGCTGTCCGTTGTACCGAGCGATCCCTGCGGATATCCCTAGCGCCCATAACGGGCTACCACGTGAAAAGTACCGTATCCTTCCGCTTCCGAGGCACCTACGACATCGGCGTCCGTTGCTTCTACGTCTACGATTTCTTCCGCATCCTCCGTGCCCGTGTGGACGTGGAGGATTTCACCACCGTATACGTCCTTCCCCGCCGTCTGACTTTGGACGAGACCGAGGCACATGCGGTCTCGGACGACACCGCCCGCGCCGTCCGCTCCCCCCTCGTGGTGGACAAGCTGGAGGTCAGCGATATCCGTGACTACCGTAGCGGTGATTCCCTGAAGTCCATCCATTGGAAGCTGTCCTCCAAGTCGGAGAGCTTTATCGTTAAGGACTACAACACGGGCACGTCCAACCAGACCGTGGTCTTCTGTGACCTGACCCCCCATTTTCCCGACGAGCCTCTTCCAAAAAAGGAGGCCGCTGAGGAGACGGTAACCGTCAAAAAGAAGAAACCCGACAACGAAAAAAAGCCCGCCAAGTCCTCCCGCAAGGAGGAGGCCAGACAGGCCGACGACCGTCAAAGAAAAAGCAAAAAAACAAGCGAGACCCCCGAGACCCGCAGCATCTCCGACGAGGATCTGCAGGCTCGTCTGGATCAGCGAAGCGCCGTGGCGGAATTTCTGAACGGAAAGACCGTCATAGACAACGATACACCCGCCGAGACGCCCCCGCCCGAGAAGAAAACCGTGAATATCCACGAGCTGGCCGCCCCCGCCTTCTACGAGGATATGAACGAATATCTGGCCGACGGCGTGGTGGAGTTGACCATTGCCTCGGTTTTAGCCGAGCTGCGCAAAGGACACGAGGTACTTCTTTTGTGGTTTGACCGCCGCTCGGATACCGGTGTCTTCGCCTTCCCTCTCCGTGACATTCATGAGTTTGAAAACGTTTACCGTCTCTTTGCCACCGCTCCCCTCACGACCCCCGATAAGAAGGTCACATCCCTGACGGCTATGGTGGCGGATATGCAAAGCGCCAAGCAGATGTTCGTGGTCTCCACCATGGACAACGCCATGATCACGGATCTTTGCGGTCTGCCCGGCGTGTCCGACGCCGGAAGCTTCGGATCTGCCGAGGTAGCTCTCTACAACCCCGAGGAGCGCTTCCGTTATCCCCTTGAGCGCGCCCTTTATCTGGACAGTTGCCGCGAGCAGCTGGCCGCAGGCGGTCTTTCCCTGTCCGTGGGCGGACTTCCCGTCCCCCGCTTTGAAGGAGGCAATACCCATGAAGCAGAATAAGCATATCGCCTCCCTCAAAGGGAAGGAAGCCCCCCGAAGGAAGAAAAAAATAAGCCGAGCCCCAAAAAAAAACCGCCAAAAGGGCTCGCAAGGAGATGATCCTCCCCGTCCACAAGCGTCCCATTATCTGTCCCCCCGACAAGGCTGGACGGTCCCTCCTGTTCCGCATGGGCGGCATCGTCTGCCGTTCTCTGGTCATTTGGCTGGCCGCATCGGGACTGATGATCTTCATAGCCTCGGCTCTGGAGCTGGGCGTACCCAATTCCACCATTCTCCTCACCTCCCTGATCACCACGGCGCTGGGCACCCTGTTCCGTTTGGGAAGCATGGGAAAGGTAGTCTCCGTCCTGGGTGCGGGAGGTACGCTGGGCGGCTTGATCGTCCTGAATCCCTCCCTTCCCCTCCACCTCGTTCACGGCATCCTTGCGGTATATAACGCCGCTCTGGACCGTCTTTACAGGGTAGGCTACCTGGTCTATATCCGATACAAGGTAGCCATTCCTGCCACAGCCTCCATAGAATCCCTCAAGGCGATAGGCGTGTGCCTGATCACCGTTCTCCTGACGGTTTTGTTCACGGCCTGTCTGGTGAAAAAGGTACGCATCCTCCCCCCCGCCATTTTGGCCACCACCGTTTTGGCGGTACTCCTCACCTTCAACATTTACAGCAACCGCATTGAGTCCAATCTGGGCATCACCCTGGTCATCGTATCCTTCGCCGCAGTGCTGGTCATGGCGGCCTATGACCGCCTATACAACAGCAAGGACGGAAGGAGCTACGACAACGGCATGAAGCTCTTTGAGGAGGATGATCGTCCCGAGCCTCCCCCCGTACCCCCCAAACATGCGCCCGTTCCCCATGCCCGAAAGAAGCAACCCAAGGAAAAGCTTGATCCCGAGGCCCAAAAGGCACGAAGGAAGGAGCAAAAGGAGCTGCGCCGTCAGGCACGCGCCGTCAAGGCCTACGACCGCATCACCGAGCAGTCCCGTATCGCCATGGGCGGCTTTGCGGCCTCCGCCGTGCTTCTGGCCTGCCTCATCGCCATTGCCCTTCCCTCCTTGCTCATCAAGGGAAATTTCAATACGATCCAGGCCATTGACGAGAAAGTGGAGCTGGCGAGAAATTACGTGACCGCCCTTTTGCGAGGCGATGACAACGAGCTGGATCGCCTGGAATATAAGGCCGACAACAGTCATTTCAAGCCCCACTCCACGAATCTGGAGCAGCTGGAATTCACGGGTATGCAGGTCTTCTTCCTACAGGCTCGCTACGATACCAACTACTACCTCCGGGGCTGGATCGGCACCGATTACGAAAACGGCGCATGGCTGGCGGTGGATGACGAGCTTTTAGCCGAATACCAGTCGTCCTTCGGTAAAACGTCCAGTCCTGCCGAGGCCATCCGCTACGGCTTCTACCACTACATGAAGCCCGAGCTGGTAGACGATCCCAATTACACCGACAACCTCCTAAGCAAGTACAAGTCCAACCGTGACTACGGCTTTATGGGACTTTTGGTCAGTCTTCGCCGCGTGAACAGCCCAGACACCCTGACCTACTTCCCCACCACCTTCGATCCCCGCTACGGGCTCATGCAGTTTGACTCCACCGAGCCCCATGATCTCACCTTCGTCAACTACTACGACGGCCTGTACACAGGTCGCAAATTCGGCGAAAACGGTCTGTCCTACTCCACTGTGACCTATGCCCCAGTCATGACCAACAAGGACTGGATCATGCGGCAGGCCGTTCTCCAGGGAGCATACAGTCTCCAAAAGGAAGCGCTTCTGGCTCGTACGGGCTTCACCGTAAATAAGGATGGAAGCGTCAGTTCCTCCTTAAGTCTGTTCACCTACGAGCAGCCTGACGGCTCCATCCTATTCTCCTACCAGTACAAGCACGGCAAGGAGGAACGGATATGGCAGTTCTACCACGATGCCTCTACCGTGACCCAGTCCTCCGGGCGAGGCTATGTGATCACCACCGATTACGGGACTCTGACCCTGAATATACAGGGAGGCAAAGTCGTTGGCGCCACCGTCATGAACGTGGGCTCGGCCTTTTTGGATATACTGGACACCCCCGTAGATGTGAATCTGGTGGACGAGTATGACCGAAGCATGACCCCCGAGGAGCAAGTCGAGCTGTTTGCCTACCTCAACATGGAAAAGTCATACACCGACTTCGTCTATAAGACCTACATGGACACCTCCGACAGCCCCTTCATCCGTGATCTGGCCGCCACCATCAAGGCGCAGGCTCACGTGGAGGAGAAGCGCACCTATGAGGAACTGATCCCCGACGATCCCGAGACTCCCGAGGATGATTCCTACACAGTCACCCGTAAGAAGACCGTGAAGGTCCCCGTCGACGTGTCCCTGGCCGCCCTCCGCAATTCCTCGGACGCCGACGTGTATATCCAGCGTGACCGTCTGGTACGCAACGTCATCGACTACATCATCGACGAGATGGGCTGCTCCTACACCATCACCCCCGATCTGACGGCCGTGGACACAACCCTGGACGGAGTGGAAAACTTCCTCGTCAACACCAAGGAGGGCTACTGCGTGCAGTTCACCTCCGCCGTGACCCTGATCCTTCGTGAGCTGGGCATCCCCGCCCGCTACGTAGAGGGCTATATTGCCGACGAGCTGAAGCGAATCGACCGCAACAGCCTCGTCTACGGCGGCTACGTCCGTGACTACAACGCCCACGCATGGGTGGAGGTCTACTACGACGGTGTGGGCTGGATCCAGTACGAGACCACCCCCCGGTACTATGAGGGTATGTACGGCGCTACCGGCTCCGCCGACTCCACTCCCACAACCCCGATCCCTCCCGAAACCGAGACGACTCCCCCCGAGGATAAGCCCGAGACCGAGACCGATGAGGGAGAGACCCTCCCCGAGGAGACCGAATCCGAGACCGATAACGAGGAGGATCTTCTGGCCGCCGAGATCACCAAAAAGAGTATCATAGGACTGAGTATTTTGGCCTCTGTCATTGCCGTGATCGTGGTGATCGGCAATATCATTTCCCGCGCCCGCGCCGCCGAGGATCATCGGCAAAGCCTGTGCGCTCAGGTGCTGGAGGACGGGTTTGGTGTCAACACAAGCGATTCCGACCGCCGGGAAATGGCTCTGGAGCTGACCGACGCCGTAACCAACCTCCTTTCCTACTACGGTCTCTCCCCCAAGGCGGGTGAGTTCCGTGACCAGTACGCCGACCGCCTGACCGCAGAGCTAAGCTCGTCCAAGGAGGGCAAGGAGAAGGACGGCAAGGTCGAGGAGCTTTCCTTCCTCCGTACCGCTCTCGACGGCATAGCCACCGAGGAGTTCGGACACGGTATGAGCGTCCTCGAGCTGAAGCAGGTCGCCGCCCTCTACCTCTTCCTCCGCTTGGAGATCAAGCGCCGCATTCCCCTTCCCCGGCGGATCATCCTGCGGTATATCAAGCGGAAGATCTGATACCCCCATAGAAAAGAGGCTGTCCGTGCGGACAGCCTCTGATTTTTTGAGATATTTGAATTTATATTTATAGGGGGGCGTTGCCCCCTACACCCCCACCAAAGAACTTTTTCCAAAAAGTTCTTTGGAATCTCAAAAACCTTTATCAAATATAAGTTTTAAAGATTTTAGGAAGTCCAGAAACCCTCGCAAACCTTGCCGCAGGCAAATTTGCCCCGAGCGAAGCGAGGATGCTTGCCAACAGGGTTTCTGGTGGGATGCAGGGGCGGAGCCCCTGCATAGAAAAAGTAGGAGGCCTAGGGTGGCGGGGGCGGCCCAGGCCTCCTCTCTTAGTGAAGGGCTTCGCCCTTCACCCGGGGGAACGGGGTACGGGAAACCTCCCCGATAAACCCCAGGGCACCTCTAAAAACCCCTCGCACAGCGAATCGACGGAATCTTTTCCGTCATTCGTCACAAAAATCCTTCGTATAGGATCAACTATACGTGCGGCTTTTTGTTTAGACTGACGAAAAATCTTCTCGTCGCTCGCCGCA
>JAFXJW010000132.1 GCA_017532045.1 Clostridia bacterium
CGAGCGACGAGAAGATTTTTCGTCAGTCTAAACAAAAAGCCGCACGTATAGTTGATCCTATACGAAGGATTTTTGTGACGAATGACGGAAAAGATTCCGTCGATTCGCTGTGCGAGGGGTTTTTAGAGGTGCCCCCCAATTTATAGCTCTCTCATTTCAAAATATCCGACAGATTCTCCATGATCTTCTTTGCCACGTCGGGCTTGTTCATGGTATAGACGTGGACGTTCCTCACGCCGTTGGCGTACAGGTCAATGATCTGATCCGTAGCGTAAGCGATGCCCGCCTGCTTCATGGCGGCGGGATTTGACCCGAACTTATCCACCAAGGAGGCGAATCGACGGGGCATGAAGGAGCCCGAGAGCTTGATGGCGCGGGCCACCTGATTCCCCGCGGTAATGGGCATGATGCCGGGGACGACGGGGACGGTGATCCCCGCCTCACGGATCTTGTAAAGGAAATTATAGAGGAGATTGTTGTCGAAGAACATCTGGGTGATGAGGAATTCCACCCCCGCATCCACCTTTTCCTTCAGATAGCGGATATCCTCCTTTTGGTTTTCCGACTCGGGATGCACCTCGGGATAACAGGCGCCGCCGATGCAGAAGTCCGCTCCGCCATCGGTGCGGCTCTCCTTCAGCTCACGGACGAGGTCAACGGCATAGCGGTAGTGCCAAGCCGAGCGATCCGCTCCCATCATGTCGGTGGGAATATCCCCTCGCAGGGCCATGACGTTCTCAATGCCTGCGGCCTTCATGTCCTCGATGCGGGCGCGGACGGTCTCCCGTGTGGAGGACACGCAGGTCAGGTGGGCAAGAGTGGGCACACCGTGGGCCTCCTTGATGGTCTTGGCGATCTCCAGAGTATATCGGCTTGTACCGCCTCCCGCGCCGTAGGTGACGCTGACAAAGGCAGGGCGCAGGTCTGCTATCTCCTCGGTGGCGGCCTTCACCGACTCAAATGCGGTGTCGGTCTTTGGGGGGAAAACCTCAAAGGAGAGGGACAGTCCCTCCCGGGCGAGCAGATCGGTAATCTTCATGGTATATACCTCGCATGGCAGTTTCTTTGCGTACATTATAGCACAAAGCGAGGTGTTTGGCAAGAGTTTTGGTTGAAAAAGCCCGCAGGGACTTGACAAAAATCAAATTTTATGCTATCCTTTCAGTACAACATTCCGGAGGTATATTATGAAACTCATCGCCAACATCATCTGGTTCATCTTCGGCGGACTTTGGCTTGGTCTGGGCTGGCTGCTCCTCGGACTTCTTCTTTGCATCACCATCATCGGCATCCCCCTGGGTATCCAGTGCTTCAAGGCCGCCAAGCTCACCTTCGCCCCCTTCGGCAAGAAGGTCACCTGCAGCTTTGACAAGCACCCCATCGCCAATATCATCTGGGCCGTGCTGGTGGGTTGGGAAATGGCCATCGGCTACCTTATCGCGGGTATCCTCTGCTGCATCACCATCATTGGTATTCCCCTGGGTCTGCAGTCCTTCAAGCTCATGAAGCTGGCCTTCCTTCCCTTCGGCGCCACCATTAACAAGGGCTGATTTGTGAAAAATTACCATACACCCGCTTCTCGGTAAGAGGACGGGTGTGTTTTTTTCCAAATTTCAAAAAACCGCGCAAAACCTCTTGACAAACGGCTTTTCCGCGGTTATAATATAGTCAGTTAGCGGCGGCTAACTCTGTGAGAAGAACGCCGCCCTTGGAGGTACAAGACATGAAATCGTTACGGGACATCAAAATCGGTGGCACGGCTCGGGTGGTCAAGATCCACGGCGAGGGCGCCATTCGCCGCCGCATCATGGATATGGGCATCACTCGTGGAGTGGAGGTCAAGATCATCAAGGCCGCTCCCTTGGGCGACCCTCTGGAGGTCACGGTACGGGGCTATGAGCTGTCCCTGCGCAAGTCCGACGCCGCCATGATCGAGGTGGAGTGATCCCTCCGTATCACACATTTCGGGCTTTGCCCCTATTTTGTACCCGGCAGTTAGCAAAGGCTAACCAAAGGGCTTTGTAAGGAGATTCTTAGACATGGAAGTAAAAGGCATACGCATCGCCCTTGCGGGCAACCCAAACACGGGCAAGACCACCCTGTTCAACGCCCTCACGGGCTCCAATCAGTTCGTGGGCAACTGGCCCGGCGTGACGGTGGAGAAAAAAGAGGGCAGACTCAAGGGAACGACCGAGGCCGAGCCCGTAATCATTACCGACCTTCCGGGCATCTACTCCCTCTCCCCATACACCCCCGAGGAGATCGTCGCCCGCAATTATCTGGTGGGCGAACGCCCCGACGCCATCCTCAACATCATAGACGGCACCAATCTGGAGAGAAACCTCTACCTCACCACCCAGCTTACCGAGCTGGGCATCCCCGTAGTCATGGCCATCAACATGGTGGACGTGCTTCGTAAGCGGGGAGATCGGATCGAGCTGGAGACCCTATCCCTCCGCATGGGCTGCCCCGCCGTGGAGATCTCGGCCTTGAAGAATACAGGCGTCGATCAGGCGGTGGCACTGGCCATCGAGACTGCCAAGCACTGCAAAAATATTCCCCACCACATCTTCTCGGGCGAGGTAGAGCATACGCTGGCTCACATCGAGGAGGCCGCCGTCCACGGCATGCCCGCCGACCGCCAGCGGTGGTATGCCATCAAGATCTTCGAGCGGGACGAGAAGGTGCTGGCCGAGCTGAAGCTGAATCCCACCGTCCTCTCCCACATCGAGGAGGACATCAAGATCACCGAGAGACTGCTGGACGACGACTCCGAGGCCATCATCATCAACGAGCGCTACAACTACATATCCTCCATCCTGACAGGCTGCTTCAAGCGCAAGAGCGTAGGTAAGCTGACCCCCTCGGAGAAGATCGACCGTGTGGTGACCAACCGCATCGCCGCCCTGCCCATCTTCGCCGCCATCATGTTTCTGGTCTACTACGTATCCGTCTCCACGGTAGGTACCTTCGTCACCGATTTCATGAACGAGGGCGTATTCGGAGAGAGCTGGAGCCTCTTCGGGCTGAACGTCCCCGGTATTCCCGCCCTGGTAGAGTCGGGGCTTGTCGCCGCAGGCACACCCGCCTGGCTGAACAGCCTCATTCTGGACGGCATCGTAGCGGGCGTGGGCGCCGTGCTGGGCTTCGTTCCCCAAATTCTGGTGCTGTTCTTGTTCCTTGCCTTTTTGGAGGCCTGCGG
This sequence comes from Clostridia bacterium, assembly GCA_017532045.1. Lineage (GTDB taxonomy): Bacteria > Bacillota > Clostridia > Oscillospirales > CAG-272 > CAMEON01. The sequence continues at coordinate 3,203 of JAFXJW010000132.1, forward strand.
GTATATGTCCCGTATCGCCTTCGTGCTGGACCGCATCTTCCGCAAGTTCGGTCTGTCGGGCAAGTCCTTTATCCCCATCCTCATCGGTACGGGCTGCGGTGTCCCCGGCATCATGGCCTCCCGCACCATTGAAAACGAGCCCGACCGCCGCATGACGGTCATCACCACCACCTTCATTCCCTGCGGCGCCAAGCTCCCCGTCATCGCCATGATCGCCGCCGCTCTGTTTGGCAACGCCTGGTGGGTCGCCCCCCTGTGCTACTTTATCGGCATTACCGCCATTGTGGTATCCGGCATCATGCTCAAAAAGACCAAACCCTTCTCGGGCAAGCCCTCCCCTTTCGTCATGGAGCTTCCCCCCTACCATATGCCCACCCCCGGTAGTGTCCTGCGCTCTATGTGGGAGCGAGGCTGGTCCTTCATCAAGAAGGCAGGTACCATCATCATGCTCTCCACCGTCATCATCTGGGCGGGTACCGTCTTCGGCACGGTGAACGGGGTCTTCGGCTTCTACCTGAACGCCGACGGCATGACCACCGTTCTGGATTACGTCGGCTCTGCCGTGTGCTGGCTCTTCGTACCCCTCGGCTTCGGTGAGCCCACTGCCGCCGTGGCCACCCTCATGGGTCTGATCGCCAAGGAGGAGGTGGTAGCCGTGTTCGGTGTCACCGATGCGCTTTCCGTCTTTACCCCCCTGACGGGCTTTAGCTTCCTGATCTTCAACCTCCTCTGCGCCCCCTGCTTTGCCGCCATGGGCGCTATCCGCCGCGAGATGAATTCCGCTAAATGGACGGCCTTTGCCATCGCCTACCAGTGCGGGTTCGCCTACGCCGTCTCCCTCATGATCTACCAGTTCGGTCTGCTCTTCACGGGCGCCATGAGCAGAAGCAACATCCTGTGGCTGGAGATTGCCGTAGTTCTGGCGGCAGGTATGCTGTTCCAGCTGTTCAGACCGCAGAGAAGGAAATAGATCGCAGGGCGCTGCCCTACACCCGCCAAGAACCTTTTGAAAAAAGGTTCTTGGATCTCCCAAACCTTTTAACGCATTTCTTTATGAAATGTTTTTGGGATTTTTAAACACTCGCAGACTTTGCCGAAAGGAGGCTTTATGTTCCCCCATCTTCCAACCGTTCTCATCATCATCGGCCTTGTCCTGTTCTTCGGGCTCTTGATCTACGGTCTCATTCGGGACAAGAAAAAGAACAAGTCCTCCTGCTGTGGAGGATGCGCAGGATGCACCATGAACTGCGCATACAGAAATGCTCCTCCCAAGGATACAGAAACCAACACCACTCCTTCGTCCCGGCAGGAGTGACCAGAATCCTCATGCAAAAACACCGCCGTTCTCGGCGGTGTTTTTCTATGTAACGAGACAGCCGTCCTCGACTGTCCGCAAACCTCTCGCATCGTAGGGACAGGCGTCCCCGACTGTCCGAAATAATAAATTTCGGCAGAGATGTTGTTTTCTCTGCCGATTTGTGTTATAATGGTGTGGGTGATGAATATGGATGAATTAAAAAAGCGAAAAACACCAAGGTATCAGGGCTTTAATTATAATTGTGTCGGTATATATTTTTTAACGATCTGTACGCAAAACAGGCGATGCATTCTCTCTCGCATCGTAGGGACAGGCGTCCTCGACTGTCCGCAAACCGAATTAACGAAATACGGAAAAATTGCAGAGAAATACATCAGGCAATTAAACGAGTTCTACCATCATTTGTCGGTGGAGAAATATGTGATCATGCCGAACCATATTCACTTGTTGCTTTGGGTTAAAGAAAACAATACGACCGATAACGGACAGTCGGGGACGCCTATCCCTACAATGCGTGGAAAACCACCTCGCACCTCCTCTAACGGACAGTCGGGGACGCCTGTCACAGACGGACAGTCGGGGACGCCTGTCACAGACGGACAGTCGGGGACGCCTGTCACAGACGGACAGTCGGGGACGCCTGTCCCTACAAATATTGAAAGAGCCAATAGCGCATGTTCTCAATTCGTATCGACATTCAAGCGTTTTTGCAACAAGGAGTATGGCGAAAACATTTGGCAAGCTCGCTTTCACGACCACATTATCCGCAACCGTGACGACTATGAGGAACACGTGAAATACATTTACGAAAACCCTCTGCGTTGGTACTACAACGAGTTATATACAGAAGAATAAGGTTATGGGCTTTACCCATACCCGCTTTGCTTGCAACACGGTCATACAAAGATACAACCGACGCCCCAACGGAACCATCCATACTATTTTTGCTCTGCGAGGTGATTACAGTGAACCGTATATTCACTATGATAATTGCATTTTTTCTTTGCTTCTCATTGACCTCCTGTACTGCATTGGAGCACTCTATTTCGGGAGAGATCATTGATCCCGTGGACGGTTTTTCTCGCAGTGAGAAAAAAGGCACGCTGGTATATAAAGACAGCAACTATATTTGCATTCAAGAAATCAATGGGGACTGTGAGGTCGAAATAATCAAAGAAGACATCTTGCTTGGTTACACCAGCAATTTCCCTTTTTTCTCGGATAGTTATTATTACGCAAATGCCAGCGAGGATCCTGAATTTATCATGAGTGGTGTCACCTCTTCTATGATAGGAGGAGTGGTCTTTCTGAGAGAGGATTTGTATAGCAACGGTGTGATTTACGCTCTGGAAAATGATCCCTTTGAATTTGAGTTTGCATCGGCTTTTATTAAGACAAGCAAAGTAGACTATGATATTCATATCAAGGAGAAAAAATATACCGAAGTCGCAACAGTTAATTTTCATATGAAAGATATCCCCCGAATAAAGGCGAGCAAGAACATTTATCTGATCGAAAACACGTGGTATTGCGTGGAAACTGATACGGCCTATCAGCTATCAGAGGAATTTGTGTGCATATTAAGGGAAAATTGGGTAATCCATTAAGCACTTTCAGACAAGCAACCCCGACAGATTTTGAATCTGTCGGGGTTATCTCTTTGTTTTTTGGAGGGCATTTGCCCGAACGGACAGTCGGGGACGCCTGTCACAGACGGACAGTCGGGGACGCCTGTCCCTACAATACCGGGGGAAACGCCTCGCGCCTCCTTCACGGCGGTGTTTTTCTATGTAACGAGACAGCCGTCCTCCCTCCGAGGACAGGCGCGATAGGTCTTGCTCCTCCCTGCCTTTTCCTCCCGCTCCTCCACAAGTCCCAGCCTCTCCAGCAGGTGGATCATGCCGTAGGTGGCACGCCCGCGGATTCCCGTGGCCTTGGCGTAGGCGGCGGCGGTGAATACGGGATAGTTCCTTTCTGCGTCGGGAGCAGACAGAGCAGACGGTAGAAAATAGGCGGCGTAATCGGTGGGAGCGGATAGGGTAACATCCCCCAGAAGAGCCATGGGAAACCGCTCGTAGCGGTTGGAGCCCCGCTTCTTGTCCTTGCCCCAGCCGTCGGCCAAGCGGTACTCCTCAATCTCCAAAAGGAGCAACCGCACCGAAAAGCGAGGGTTTCCGATAAAGTCCGATAGCCAGTACAGCTCCTTAGCCACGTCACGGACACGCCCCCCCTTGGGGGATTTGCTGCGGCTGATGATGCTCCCGTCGGCGGGGTCGATCCAGGACAGATATTTCACGGCGGAGATGGGATGCACCACCGTCACACGGCAGGGAGTATGGGTAAGATACCACTCGATCTTACTTTTCAGCGGAAAGAATCCTCCCGTCTGCACCTCCATAATATGACCGTCAGCCAAAATATCCGCCACCATGCGGCGGGGCTTGGGCGATAACTCGTCCATCCTCGGAAGCAGATCGGCCACAGGGCGCTCGTGGCAGGCCTCATCGGGGCAAAGGTAGAGCTTGAGGGCGGCGTGAAGTCGCTTTTCCCCCAGCGTGCCGATATGGGGACTCTCGGCGGGAGACGTATGTCTTCCCATGCGGTAGCGGGGGGAGATCAGAACCTCGTCGGCAACAGCCTTGAAGCGCAGTGCCTCCGCAGGGGTCACGGCGCCCTCTATGGGTACGGGTATACGTGCCATAGCGTCTCTCCTTTCTATTTGTAAATTGGGGTTTATCGGGGAGAAAGCCCGTCACGCCGCGAAGCGGCATATCGCGCTGCAAAGCAGCATATCGCGTTGCAAAGCAGCATATCGCGTTGCAAAGCAGCATATCGCGTTGCAAAGCAACATATCGCGCGGGCGACAAGGCGGAACGCACGGGCGCGCGCATATCGCGTGCCGACAGGCACATATTACCGAATAGGAACGGGAAAAACGATAGGCCCTTCGGGGCGCGATATGCTCCCTTCGGAAGCGCCCTCCTTTGGAGGCGCGATATACTCCCTTCGGGAGTGCGATATGCGCCCTATGGGCGCGTGGTCGGGCTTTGCCCCTGCACCCCTTTAAAGCGGAAACCCAACTCCCCCACAAACCCAAATTTAAATTTCCGTATATTTCCTTTTCTCCCAAGATCCCACGGTCATACGCAAGCTCGATATAACTCATACTGAATCTATAAAAATTGAAACAAAACGGCGGCCTGTCTCTTTTTCCCCCGACCCGTAGAAACTGTCACACATGGAACAGGTCGAGGCGGAGCATGATAAGGACGGTGGGCATGACCCACGGCAGATTTAACACAAGAGGATTTCGAGATGAACAGAAAAAATATAAAAACGTGGGTACTGCTCCTGACGGTGGCTCTGCTGATCGGGGGGAGCATACTGTCGGCCTCCGCAGCTCCGCAAGCCGCCGAGGGAGGACAACTCCCCCAAACCGTCTGCGTAGGCGGCATGCCCTTTGGGGTGAAGTTTTATACCGAGGGCATTCTGGTGGTAGGCTTTTGCGACGTGGACGTAAACTCCGCTGGGGGCGGATGTCGGAGCGTCAACCCCGCCCGTGACGCGGGGCTAAAATTGCGAGATGTGATCGTGGGGGTCAACGGAGAGAAGCCCCTGTGTGCCGCCACCCTCACCCAAGCGGTGGAGGAGTCGGGTGGAAGTCCCATTACCCTGACGGTGAAGCGGTGCGCCGCCTCCGTATCCAAGCGGCAGGGGAACAACACTCCCAAGACCACCGAGCTGAACATTACCGTCACCCCCGTGAAATCCGCATCCGAAAACCGCTACAAGACGGGCCTGTGGGTACGGGACAGCGGTGCGGGTATCGGCACGGTCACCTTCATCATGCCCGACACGGGGGATTTTGGCGGACTTGGCCACGGCATCTGCGACGGAGACACGGGGGAGCTGATCCCCATGCAAAGGGGCCAGGTCACCGACGTGACTGTCAGCGGTATTGAAAAGAGTACGGCGGGAGACCCTGGCGCCATCAAGGGGTATTTCGCCCCGGGGAAAACGGGAAGCCTGCTGAAAAACACCGAGTGCGGCGTGTACGGCATTTTTGCCCAGCGCCCCTCCTCGGAGATCAAGCGAGTACCCGTAGGACGCAAGGAGGAGATGAAGGAGGGGGACGCTTCCCTGCTCTGCACGCTGGATAGCGGCCACGTGGGGGAATATAAGGTAAAAATCACCGCCATCGACCGCTCCGCCACAGGCTCCAAGTGCTTCACCCTGACCGTCACTGATCCCGCCCTTATCGAAAAAACGGGAGGCATCGTGCAGGGGATGAGCGGCTCTCCTATCGTTCAAAATGGCAAGCTGGTCGGCGCGGTGACCCACGTGCTGATCAACGATCCCACCACGGGGTACGGCATCTTCATTGAAAATATGCTAAACGCCGCACAGACGCCCATGACGAAGGCATCTTAAAGTCAAAATCGAATAAAATGTTGTCCCTATCTGAAACACCCACGAGTGAGTTATAATAGGGACAACAGTTTTTTGTCCGATTACTATTCAGTTTTCATAAAAAATGTGTCGTCCCTATTATAACACTCCGGTATTCCTTGAATGATTCGGCTTTGTACAAATCAATCCCCTCCAAGAAATTGCTTCGTTCTTCTTGAATAAACTACTGTTCCGTAGGTATCATGTTCATCAAAATCACCTCTGCCCCAGACGATAGTGCCGTCCTCAAGCTCTATGCGTGAACGCTTCATTTGTTTATGAACTGTAATTTCACCCTTGTAAACAACATAATCTTTCCGAATATAATCCATCCATCCCGGAATGATGCCCCAAGCCAAGATCGCAATAGCTAAACAGGCAGAGATACTCCAAATAATAACGTCTGTAATGATGTTTTCCTTCTCGCGCTTACGTCTGCGCTTGTTTCTGCGTTTGATCTTTTCAAGCTGTTTTTTAGCGAGCTCGTCACTTTGCGCTTTTTCTTTGAGGTTTCTCAAATGTTCTTTTTCTTTTGGATTCTTAAGCGCCAAAGAAGTATACACCCCAAATCCTACAGCAACCATCAAGCCGAGAAACAACATTGTAAAAACAACGCTGTGGACTATCAATCCTAACTCGGATATCATAATACCGTTATACATATCTACCTTGATGCCGCCTCCTTATGAAACTTGTCATGATAAATTATATTACAAAATTAGGTTCACACCTCGTTCTCAAAAATCCAATCCAGCAGCTCCTGATATTTCATCTCCCCCGCAGCGACGGCAAGACCGACACGGGCGACCTCGGCATTGGTAGGACGAAGCTTAATGCCGTTTGTCTCAAGAAATGTGAGAAGTACGTACATTCCAATTCGCTTGTTTCCGTCCACTAAGGCGTGATTGGAGATCAGCGCAAAGCCAAGACGAGCGCCCTTTTCCTGCTTTGTGGGATACAACTCTTTTCCGTCAAACGTAGCAAACGCTGATTCAAGTGCGCTGTTTAAGAGGGCAATATCTCGTACGTTTGGGTCGCCACCCGTTTCTTCCGTGATGAGCTTGTGCAATAAAAGCACCTTTTCCTGACTAAATTTGATCATTTCGCAAGCTCCTCAAATGCGGGACGATAAAGCTTTAAAATTCTTGCCGCTACAAAGTCGATCTTCTCGTCATCGGTCATTTCGATCGTAGTATCCTGCTCGATATCCACCAGCTTGTATTTCGGCTTGTTGTTCTTAAAAATATAAAGCTCGCCGTGCTTGTCGGTCATTCGTGCCACACGGGAAAAATTCTGATTTGCCTCGGAAATGGAAACGATCTGATTCGTATTTAAGTTCATTTTCAATACCTCCTTTTGAGTTTACAACATTATTATACACATATTTTAGGATATTGTCAACCTAAAATATACATTTTCATAATTTTTCTATTAAATTTTGTTGTCCTTTCTTGACCACACTTGTGTCGGGTTCCCCGATCATTCAAAACGAAAAGCTCGTGGGCGCTGTGACGCACGTGCTGATCAACGATCCCACCACGGGGTATGGAATTTTCATTGAAAATATGTTAAATGCCGCAAATATTCCCATGGCAAAGGCGTCATAAAGCAACAAAACAGGAAAATATATGAAAAAGTTGTCCCTTTTGTAACACACCGAACGAGTGTGATATAATAGGGACAACAGTTTTTTGTCCGATTTTTTATGTGAATTTTATTGAAAGAGTGTTGTCCCTATTATATCACACTCCTCCTCTCTTGGACAACACCGTCCAAGAATTTATCGTGCATATTTTTCAAAAAGATGCAGATTAACTGTTGACAAAGGATATAAGGTGTGATATAATACCTATGAACTATAACAGGGGAGGTTATAAAAAATGTTACAGTATCTCAAAAACCGACTCAATGAATATTCTGCGGGCTATTTCATCAACGACTTAGCAGACGCCTCTAAATATCTTGGTATTCTCGAAGCCAAGATCAGCACTTACAAATTCAATAGCATTTTGATTCCTATGTTGCATAAGAAGGAGGCTTTGTCCTCTATGTATATTGAAGGAACACAAACCACCATCTCGGATGTTTTGGAAAACGAAATCAACCCTAAAGCAGAAAATGAAAAAATAGCAATCGAAATCAACAATCACACACGTGCACTTTTACACGGCGCAGACCATTTGCGCGTAGAAGGTTTCACTCACACTTTTATTCAAAAAATCCACGAACTGATGATGAATGGTCTCCTTCCCGAAGAACACGTTTCTACATTAGGTAAATATAAAAAATATGACAACCGCATTATCAATAGCGTTGGTACAGTGATATTTACCCCGCCCCCAGCGTCCGAAACGAAGAAGTATATGGACGAGCTTATAGCCTTTATGAATGACACAGATGATAATATTCATCCGCTTGTAAAAGCGGCTCTGATTCATTCTCAATTTGAATCCATACACCCTTTTTCTGACGGAAATGGTCGTGTAGGCAGAATTCTCGTTAGTTTGTATCTTTTCAAGGCAAAGGTTATTAACTTTCCGTTTTTTTATATAAGCGAAGCTATCAGCCAGGACAAGACTGTGTACTACAATATGCTAACAAATTCTCGCACAAGCAATTATGATGAGTGGATTCGTTATTTCTTGCGCAAAATCGTTATTCAGACAAAGAAGCATATCGGGTATATCGATGACCTCGATGACTTATATACAAAGACGAAAAAGACGGTGCAAAAAAACATCAACAGCCCTAAATTCGACGATATAATCACATATTTGTTTACACATCCGGTGCTTAACGGTGAGAAATTAGCCGACGCTTTGTCCGTATCCAACGGTCAAGCTATGCGCTATATCAACGTTTTAGAAACCGAGCATATATTGCTTGGCAACGATAAAAAACGCAATAGAACATTCTATTTTGCGGAACTTATCGAGCTTGCCAGAGGAATTTAACCTTATCTTATATTAAAATAACAATAAAAAAATGCGAAAGAGATAGATCTACTTTCTCTTTCGCACAACACAGAACAATATGGAGGTAATTGCCTATGATTGTCTTGAAACATCTAATAATACGCCAATGTTATTAGATGACTATTCAAAAATATTCCCCTTGGGGTATGCTAAAGCACACCACTTAACCGAATTGAGTGTTTTAGCCTACCCTTTCTAAACTATTGCTTTACAACACAACAACATTACCTCTTTAAGAGGAGAAAGGTAGAAACACTCATGTCAAAAAATATAATTGATGACGGCTTTAATGCCGAACTTGTATCCAAAGCTTTCTTTGATGGTCTCTTGGAGATTCCTATAATTGAGAAACCAAAAGAAATCATTATTCCCTCTGGACTAATTCCATTCACACAAATGAAGAGAAGCGACGCAAAATCAGAGGCTGTTCATTTTTATGAGCACGACAAAAGGTTCTCTGAAGTACTTACCTGCACAAAAGAACTGCTCCCAGAACTTTCGAAGTTCTCAGCGGTCATTTCACCAGATTGCTCTCTATACCGTGATATGCCGTTGTGCTTGCAAATTGCAAACACATATATGAATCGTGCAGTAGGACATTATCTGCAATCTCAAGGACTATATGTTATCCCGAATATCCGTTGGGGAGATGAACGAAGTTTTACGACAGTTGAGCTGCCTGAAAAATTCGCATTTCTCGGTGCTCCGAAAAACAGTATTGTCTCTATTGGTACATACGGCTGTATTCAAAGTCGAGAAAACAAAAATTATTTCCGCAAAGGATTGTCTGCAATGCTTAACGAACTCTCTCCGGAAGTAGTGCTTGTATACGGAGGTATGCCCGAATGTATCTTTGGTGAATTTAAGAACAGAACACAATTTGTCAATTATCCCGACTGGACTTCTACAAAGAGAAAGAGGGCGGTATAATGGGCGCAGGTATGTCAGGAAACTATTCTAACACCAAAGGGGCATCTAATCAATCTATGCCCAATCATGCAAAAGCTGTAACGCCAACCGAAAAGTTCGTAAAATACTCGCTTGATTATGACAATCCTAATGCTGTGGGCAAGGCTGAAGCATATGAACGTGCCTTAGGATATACAAAAAACAATTCACAAGGTCTCGTTTCATAAATTCACAATGCCGTAACGTCTGGGACAACAAAGCCGTATCAGGTCTCTGAAACTGAATATGGAATAAAATATAAATACCGAATACCAGTTACTGGACCAAACGGTAAAACAAAAAATGTGATTGCAGTTTATCAAATAGATAAAGGTAGCAGCACGCCAAGACTTGTAACTAATTATGTGGAGGGCAAATAATATGCTTAAAGAAAATGATCGCGTAAGAACACTCGTAGAGAAAGAAGGATTTCCAATAGGTTCTATAGGTGTAATTGTAAGCATTTATACTTCGGGACCAGCGTGCGAAGTAGAACTTTGGGACTCTGACAACTATCCCATCGATGTAGTAACTTACAAGTTATGTGAGTTGGAGGCTGTCGAACAATGAAAGAACTGGATGTAGTACGTCTGACAAAAGAATTTGAATGACTGCCTATCGGAACAGAGGGAACCATTGTTTGCGAGTATGACGGAAAAACTTTCGAGGTTGAATTCTTTGACAGCGAAGGTGATACGATTGATGTTTTCACTACACCTGTTGAAGTGCTCGAACTTCTCATAGAATACAAATAAAAAAGCACCAAGAAACTACGCCAATAGCCTCTTGGTGCAAGCGATATGCTAAAGCACACCACTTAACCTGTGCATTTATTGTAACATTATTTGTGAAAAAAATCAAGTACATTTCTTGAATTTTTACAAAAAATGTTCGCTTTTTTCAACAAGTTGCTTTGGTATTATTCTCAAATATCTAATCGGCGGGGAGTTTAGTTGAAATTCCCCGCCTTTTAATATGGCCATATGATTGAAAGGAATCGTTCATGGGATGCCTTTATTAATAAGCATTAAAAAAATCAAAAAAGAGCTTTTCTGTATTGGTTTGAGTTAAAATATACGCCAAAATACTACGGCAAAGGACAATTATCTTAACAAAGTGTGTCGAAACAGTCAAAAAAATGTAAAAATGTGTTGTCCCTACTTGAACACACTCCTGTCGGACAGCCTCATCATCCAAAACGGCAAGCTGGTAGGCGCGATCACCCATGTTCTCATCAACGATCCGACAACGGGGTACGGCATCTTCATCGAAAATATGCTGCGGAAGATGCCGACTTGATGAGTAGGACAACAACGAAAAAGCGGGGGATGTTACAGTGTAGCATCCCCATTTTAGCATATTTGGGGCAGAATTGCAAGCCTCCATCGCAAAATCTTCCAAAACTCCCCCTACGTCCCACGAAAATTTTGTGCCATCTTTTTCTTGACACGCTATCAAAAAAGTAGTATAATAAGCCCAAGATTTTCTGTGCCCTCAACGCACACCAAGGAGGCCTACTATGGCATACAAAAGAATTCTTACCATCCAAGATATTTCCTGCGTGGGTCAGTGCTCCCTGACCGTTGCTCTGCCCATTCTGTCCGCCTGCGGACACGAGACCGCCATCCTTCCCTCCGCGGTACTGTCCACCCACACCGCCGGCTTCTCCGGCTGGACCTGCCGTGATCTCTCCGAGGACATGCCCGCCATCAACGCCCATTGGAACAAGGAGGGTCTGCGCTTCTCCGCCATTTACACGGGCTACCTTGGCTCAACCAGCCAGATCGACTACGTGACCGCCATCATGAACTCCACCCTGACCCCCGAGGGACTCCGCATCGTAGACCCCGCCATGGCGGATCACGGCAAGCTCTACCCCGCCTTTGACATGGACTACGTGGAGGCCATGAAGCGTCTCTGCGCCGCCGCCGACTACCTGTTGCCCAACGTCACCGAGGCCTGCTTCCTCACGGGTATCGAATACCGAGAGACCTACGACGAGGCCTACATCCAGAAGCTTCTGACCGCCCTCCACAAGCTGGGCGCCAAGAATATCATCCTCACCGGCGTGGGCTTCCACCCGGCTCAGACCGGCGTCATGATCTCCGAGGCCGGCGTGCAGTCCTACTACAGCCACCGTCGCCTGTCCGAGAACTGCCACGGCACCGGCGACGTGTACGCCTCCGCCTTCGTAGGCGCCCTCATGAAGGGTCTGGACGCCTACACCTCCGCCAAGATCGCCGCCGACTACACCCTCCTTTGCATGGAGAACACCCGTGGCGACAAGGATCACACCTACGGCGTCAAGTTCGAGCCCATGCTGGGCACTCTTATGGACATGATCCGCATTGCCCGTAAGATGGCTGTGATGGATTGAGCGAGCCGAATATAACCATAGGCCGAGGACATCCCTCGGCCTGTTTTTATTGACAAACCCTCCCGTTCATGCTATAATGGTAGCGTTCCAACCCAAGGAGGTCTGCGCGGTACCGGTCACTACAAAAGCACGCCTGCGTCACCCCCTCGTCCTGTGGCGCGCCGTCCTCCTTGCGGGTATGGCCTACGGCATCCTGCGCAGCCTTATCCGATCTTCTCTCCGAAAGGATTCCTTCATGAGCATCCGAACCTCTCACCGACACACCCTGGCGGCCTGCTATCTGGGCTACATTACCCAGGCCGTCGTGAACAACTTCGCCCCCCTTCTCTTCATCACCTTCTCCACCGACTATGACATCCCCCTGTCCCAAATGGCCATGCTTGTGGCGGTGAACTTCGGGGTGCAGATCATCGTGGATCTCATCGCCGCCAGGTACGTGAGCGTATGGGGCTACCGCCCCGCCACCGTGGCCGCCCATATCTTTGCGGCGCTGGGGCTTGTGGGGCTGGGACTTTTTCCCCGCATCCTGCCCACCCCCTTTGCGGGTATCCTGATCGCCATCGTCCTTTATGCCGTAGGTGGAGGACTGACCGAGGTGCTGATCTCCCCCATCGCCGAGGCCTGCCCCACCGAGAACAAGGAGGCCCAGATGAGTCTCCTCCACTCCTTCTACTGCTGGGGTCACGTGGCCGTCATCGTCCTCTCCACCCTCTACTTCCACCTTATCGGCACAGAGCATTGGTGGATTCTGGCCTGCCTGTGGGCGGTGATCCCCCTCTTCAACGTCTTCCTCTTCGCCGCCGTGCCCATCCGCATGCTGGAGGAGGACGTCCCCGAGGGGGAGGTACTGAGCCTGCGAGGGCTTTTGAAAAAACCCCTGTTCTGGCTTCTCGTGGTCATGATGATCTGCGCGGGGGCGGGGGAGCAGGCCATGAGCCAATGGGCATCTGCCTTTGCCGAGGCAGGCCTGGGTGTCTCCAAGACGGTTGGAGATCTGGCCGGCCCTTGCATGTTCGCCCTTCTTATGGGCCTGTCCCGCTTCCTGTCTGCCAAGCTGACAAAGCGGTTCTCCATGACGGCCATCATGGCCGTCTCCTGCGCCCTCTGCTGCCTGTGCTACGTCACCGCCGCCCTGTCCTCCTCACCATTCCTTTCCCTCATCGGGTGTGGGCTTTGCGGCTTCTCGGTGGGCATCTTCTGGCCGGGGACTCTCAGCCTCTCGGCAGCCACCCTTCGGGGAGGCGGCACCGCCATGTTCGCTCTTCTTGCCTTGGCGGGTGATCTGGGCTGCGTGGGCGGCCCCGCTGTGGTCAGCCTCTGCACCGAGACCCTTGCAGGGGGATCACTCAAGGGAGGTATGCTCTTCGGAGTGATCTTCCCCGTGGGGCTGACCGCGGGATTGATCCTGCTCTCCGTGCATCAAAAAAAGAAAAAATCCTCCTCCTGACACCTAAGGACGCCTTGCATATGCGAGGCGTCTTTTTTGTGAAAATTTCCCGAAAAATTCTTTCGTATCCCCCCCAACATTTCCTTTCGGGCAATTGACATTTTCCCCCGTTCGTGATACAATGTGGCGTAGATCATATCCTGTTTGAAACCATGCACACGAGGTACATATATGTCCCCCAACACCATTGCGGTTCTTTCCATCTTCCTCGTCACCTGCGCCGCCCTGATCACCTTGGTTTTCGTCAAGCCTGCGGTCATGATCGGCGGCAAGAAAATCAGTATTTTCTGGCTGGCTCCTCTCTGCGGCGCCATCGCTCTTACGGCAGGCGGCTTCATCACTCCCGCCGAGATCGCCGCGGGACTGACAAGCGCAGGAGACGTAAACCCCATCAAGATCCTGCTCCTGTTCTTTTCCATGACCATGATGTCGGTATATCTGGACGAGATCGGCTTCTTCCGCCTTCTGGCCCACAAGGTGCTGGGTCGAGCCAAGGGGAGCCAGACCACCCTGTTCTTTTTGCTCTACGGGCTGGTGTCTGTCCTAACGGTCTTCACCTCCAACGACATCATCGTGCTGACCTTCACCCCCTTCATCTGCCACTTCGCAAAATCCGCCCGCATCGATCCCCTTCCCTATCTGGTATCGGAATTCGTGGCGGCCAACACCTGGAGCATGGCTCTCATCATCGGCAACCCCACCAACATCTACCTCATGAGCGGTACGGGGATCTCCTTCCTGTCCTACACCGCCAAAATGATCCTCCCCACCGCCATGGCGGGACTGATCTCCCTTGGAGTTCTGTACCTCATTTTCAAAAAGAAGCTCAAGTCTCCCCTGAATCCCGAGGACTCCCCCGCCCCCACCGTAGACCTCCCCACCGAGGTCATTGGTCTTGTCCATCTGGGCGGTTGCATTCTCCTGCTGTCGGTGTCCTCCTTTTTGAACCTACCCATGTGGCTCATCACCTGCCTGTTCTTCCTCTCCCTGGTGGTCTTCACCATGGCTATCGGCTTCTTCCGCCGCCGTAGCGTCTTCCTCATCGCCCGTTGCATCATCCGCGCTCCTTGGGATCTGGCCCCCTTCGTCATCTCCATGTTCATTCTGGTGCTGGCGCTAGGCAAGTACGGCATCACGGGAGCGCTGGGAGGATTCCTTTCCCAGCCCGAGACCGTGGGTGGGACGGTGGCCTCCTTCGGTGTCTCCTCCTTCTTTGCCGCCAACGTGGTCAACAACATCCCCATGAGCGTGCTGTACAGCTCGGTCATTGGCGGCATGGAAAGCTCTCCCCTCACGGTAGCCGCTTTGTTCTCGGCGGTCATCGGCTCCAATCTGGGAGCGTTCTTCACCCCCACGGGTGCTCTGGCGGGCATCATGTGGACAGGTCAGCTCCACGATCACGGAGTGTCCTTCTCCTTCACCCGATTCGTCAAGTACGGTGCCACCGTAGCCGTCCCCGCTATAACGGCGGCGCTTTTGGGTCTGTGGCTGTGCCTCTGACCCGCCCCACCTAACAGACCCTCGCCTGTGGCGAGGGTCTTTTCTGTTTCGAAAAAAGAGGGGACATCGACAAAACTTCACAAAATTCCCCCGAAAAGCCCTTGCTATTCCTTGCGTTCTGTGATATAATATGGTATGATAGACTTATTGTGGGTAAGTCTCCCCAATTGAAAGGAATAACCGCCTCATGAAATACATTTTAGCCTCCGCCTCCCCCCGCCGCAAAGAGATCCTTTCAGGCCTCGGACTGGACTTCACGGTTCTCGTGGCCGATGCCGACGAGACCTGCGACCTCACCGACCCCGGGGAGCGGGTGGAGTTCATATCCCTCAAAAAATGTCTGGCCGTCAGTGACAGGCTGCTCTCCGAGGGCATGGATCCTGCTGACAGAGATACCGTCATCATCGCCTCGGATACGCTGGTGACCCTGGACGGAGAATTTCTGGGGAAGCCTCAGGATGAGGCCGACGCCATCCGCATGATAGACAAGCTGGAGGGGCGCACCCACGCCGTGGCCAGCGGCATCGCCGTATGGCATAAGGGGCGCACCGTCACCGCCCATGAGCTGACCGAGGTCACCTTTGCCCCCATGAGCCCCGCCGAGATCCAGGCCTACATCGCCACGGGGGAGCCCTTTGGCAAGGCCGGCGGCTACGCCATCCAGGGTCACGCATCCCGCTACGTCACGGGTATCCGCGGCGACTATTTCAACGTGGTGGGTCTGCCCGTCCGCCGTCTCTACGAAACCCTTCGGTTGGTTTTCGGTATCCGTCTGTAATCGCTTTTTCCTGTCTTATACAGAAACTATTCTTGTTGAAAGGAGGATCTCCCCATGGCCTACATGGTTGGACTTGATATGGGAACCACGTACACCCGCATCTGGACGCAGGATGGCGGCGTTGTGCTTCGCTGTCCCTCGGCGGCCGCCATTGACAGCGAGACCCACAAGCTGGTTGCTTTGGGCGCTAAGGCCAAGGAGATGCTGGGCAAGACACCGCAGGATATTCTCGCCTACCGCCCCATCCGCGAGGGGTTGGTTTCGGAGTTCGAGGTAGCCGCGCGGATGCTCCGCGCCATGTTCCGAAACAAGCAGATCACATCCACCTTCAACCGCCCCGTCGTGCTTCTGGCCACCCCCTACCGCATCAATCAAGTCCACCAGCTTGCCGCCGAGAACACCGTCTTTGAGGGCGGCGCCCGAGCCGTAGCCCAAGTCCCCGCTGTTTTTGCGGCGGCGGCAGGCGCAGGCCTGCGGGTCAGCTCCCCCCGTGGCAGTATGATCCTCAACATGGGTGGCGGCATCTCCGAGATCGCCGTCATTTCCTCGGGCGGTATCATCGCCGCCCACTCCATCAAGGTGGCGGGAGAACGGCTGGATTCCGCCGTCATTAGCTACTTAAAGCAACGCCGCAACCTCATCGTAGGCGATGCCACCGCCGAGGATCTCCGTGTCAGCATCGGAAGCTGTGACAAGAGCATTGACCGAGGCAGCATGAAGGTCTACGGCCGCAACGCCCGCACGGGCCTGGCCTCCTGCCAGGAGATCTACTCCGCCGAGATCCGCGAGGCCATCACCCCTACCCTGACCGCCATCATGAAGGGCGTCGCCGCCGTACTGGAGGACGTTCCCCCCGAGATCGCCTCCGACGTGTACGATTTCGGCCTTATGCTCTCGGGCGGTTGCGCCCATATGCCCGGCCTGGCCGACGCCATCCGCAAGGCCACGGGCCTGCGAGTCACCGTGGCCCGTAACCCCCGTGACTGCGTCATAAACGGCCTCGGCCGCCTGATCCAACACCCCGAGCTGTGGGGAGGGGCGCTGGAATACCGACTGAAGTGATCCGCCCCACCCCCAAAACAAAAAGCTATGAACAATAATATCCCCTCCTCCGCCGATCCCTTCCTGTCTCCTTTACTCCCCCCCACGGTGAGTCCCGAGGAGACCCGCAGATTCTTCTCTTTGGTAGGTCTGGCCTACGCCACGCTGGCCTTAGCGCATCAGCTCACCGCTATCCTCTTTCAGTACCTTCTGCTTTACCTGTCCCCCTCCGTGCTGTCCGCGTGGTGGACACCGTGGGTGCTGTCCATCCTCCCCCTGTACACCGTAGCCATAGGCCTTATGTGGCTGATCCTGCGCAAAATCCCCGCCTCGCCCCACAACACCGACCACGCCACAGGCGTTACGGCATCCGCGGTCAAGCCGAGATTCACCCTCGGACACTGGCTGATCCTCCTCGTCATCGCCTTCGGGTGCATGACAGCCGGAGGACTGGTGGGCAATATCATTATGGCCATCCTCTCGAGCGTCATGGACTACGACTACGCCAACGCCTTAAACGAGGCGATGGCTCAGTCCCCTCTATGGGCGACCTTCATCGCCACCTGCATCTGCGCCCCCTTAGGGGAGGAGCTTCTCTTCCGTAAGCTCCTCATTGACCGCACCCGCCGCTACGGCGATCTCCCCTCCATCCTGCTCTCGGGGCTTCTATTCGGCCTGTTCCACGGCAACCTGTTCCAGTTCTTCTACGCCGTGGCCGTAGGCATGATCCTGGCCTACGTGTACACCCGCACGGGGAGCTATTGGTGGTGCGTCGCCATGCACGCCGCCATCAATTTTATGGGCAGTATCGTGACCCCCACCCTTGCGGCCATGCTTCCCGCCGATCTCGTCAGCTTCGAGACCCCTCTCCAGCCCCTGATCCTCCTGCTTCTGCTCCTGTGGCAGTACGGCATGCTGATAGCGGGGATCGTCCTGCTTTGGGCTTTGTTCCCCCGCCGCAAGCTCTCCCGAGGTCCTTTGCCTCTGTACCGGGAAAACGCCGCCTCCCTCGTGCTGGGGAACAGCGGCATGATCGTCGCCTGCGCCGTCATGGGACTGGTCATGGCGCTGAATCTGTGGCCTATGGGGTAAGCCTCCCTCCCCTGTCCCGACCCGTACCCATTCCCGTCCCAACATCCCTCACCGAAAGGAGTCCCCTATGGCCGCCCATACCCGTACCCGATCCATATCCCGCCTGTGGGGGCTTGGCATTGCTTTCCTGTTGGTTTGCGTCTTTTACGTCATCCGTCTGGGCATTCTGGAATTGCACCCCGACAACGTCAGCGGACACAAGCAGGACGGGACCACCGAGCGCACCGTGGTGGTACAAGCCGTCCGAGGCCAGATCTACGACCGCAACGGTGTCCCACTGGTGATCAACGACTACACCTACAACCTTACCTTGGATTATTCCGTCCTCCCTAAGGATCAGCTCTCCCGCAATCATGCCGTCCTCCAGGCGGTTCACATGCTGGAGACCTGCGGTGAGGCGAGCAAATTCTCGAGCTACGATTTCCCCTTTGACGGGTACTACCCCAACTACACGTACAAGGCCGACACCTCCGCCCCCGACACCAAGACCCACGACACCTTCCTGGCGGTAGCCGAGGCCAACGGCCTTCGCCGCGAGGCCATCCTCCGCATCAAGAGCGAGCAGCACGCCAACACCTCCCAAGCCATCGACGTCTACGAGGCCGATCCCACCGCCGCCGTCACGGCGGAGCGGCTGACCGCCTATTTCGTAGAAGAGTATCAGCTGGACGCCCGTAGCGAGGACGGCGCCCCGCTCTACGAGAACGCCGATGTAGACCGTCTCATCCGTGTCCTTTGGGGCATGGAGGCGGTTGGATTCTCCCGCGCCAACGACTACGTTCTGGCCAAGAACGTCTCCATGGAGACCATCACCCACGAAAAGGAGCTGGGCATTGCCGGCATCGGCTTTTCCACCGAATCCTCCCGCATCTACTGCTTCCCCGGCTACGCCTCCCACATTCTGGGGCAGACGGGTCCCATCTACGCCGAGGAATGGGACTACTACAAGGAGCTTGGCTACGCCATGAATGCCCGAGTGGGCAAGTCGGGCTGTGAGGCCGCCTTTGAGTCCTATCTCCGCGGTCAGGACGGCGTCAAGGTCGTGGTGGAGGATGCCGAGGGACGCATCATCCGTGAGTACATGAAGACCGAGCCTGTAGCGGGGCAGGACGTTTATCTCACCATTGACATAAACCTTCAAATCGCCGCCGAGGAGGCGCTCAAGGAGAACGTCGATCACATCCAGACCACCTACGGCCGTCAGGATTGCAAGGCGGGGGCGCTGGTGGCCATGGAGCCCAACACCGGCGGAGTCCTGGCCATCGCCTCCTATCCCACCTACGATCTGGCCACTTACAACCGGGACTACAACGAGCTGGCGTCAAGCGACGCTCTTCCCCTGCTCAACCGCGCGCTGAGCGGACTCTACGCCCCCGGCTCTACCTTCAAGCCCGGCATGGTTGCCGCAGGACTGAACGAGGAGATCATCACCGCCTCCACCCGACTGGAGTGTGCGGGCACCTACACCTACTACCAAAGCTACCAGCCCGATTGCTGGATCCACAACAGCACCAGCGCCATCAAGCAGCACGGATGGATCAACGCCGCAGAGGCTCTGCGGGTGTCCTGTAACTGCTACTTCTACGATCTGGGTCGCAGACTCGGCATCACCAACATGAATCTCTACTGCCGTATGTTCGGTCTCGGCGAGGCCACAGGCATTGAGCTGGGAGAACAGAAGGGCTCTCTGGCAGGCCCTGACTACCGCACCGATATGCACGGTCTGGAATGGCAGCCCACCGATACCATCGCCGCCGCCATCGGCCAGTCTGACAACGCCTTCACTCCCCTTCAGTTGGGGGTCTACACCTCCACCCTGTTCAACGGCGGTACTCGCTACGCCGCCCACCTGCTTTTGAAGGTTCGGGACTTCTCCACAAGAGCCGACACCGTGGTCACGACCCCCGCCGTTCTCAGCCAGTTCAACCTCCCCGAGGCTCATCGCCTCACCGTCATAAACGGTATGGAGCAGATGGTGGCTACCTCCTCCGAGGTGGGTCGCTACATGAGAAACGTCCCCGTCACTGTGGCGGGCAAAACAGGTACGGCACAGACCGGTGCCACATCCACCGAAAACGGTCTCTTCATCTGCGCCGCTCCCTCCCAAAACCCCGAGATCGTGGTGGTCTCGGTGATCGAGCGGGCAGGCGGCGGTTCCTACTCCGCCATGTCCGCAGGCCGTGTGCTGGAGGCATATTACAAGGGTAAGTAAGGGGGAGCGGCAGCCGGCGGCTTAGACCCTTTCTTGAAAGAAAGGTTCTAAGAACTCCAAAGAACTTTAAAAAATATGGCTATGCCATGAAATCCCGTATCCGTTAGCTCGCAAGCATCCCCATGGGGCCCCTACCCCATTCTCTCATTCCGAAGAACGGGTTCTCCGTTCGCCTCCCTCACACGAAAGGAGTTGCCATGGAACAGAAACGTTTTTCCAAGCTGGACGATGGGTTCGTCTGCGTCCATTGCGGCCGTGAGGTCAAGCCCTTGGGCTACTCCTCCCGCAACCATTGCCCCTTCTGCCTCTGGTCTCGGCACGTGGACATCAACCCCGGTGACAGAGCCAACCCATGCGGAGGGGATCTGGAGCCCATCTCCGCCGAGCCCGATCCCAAGAAGGGCTATATCATCATCTCCAAGTGTACCAAGTGCGGAGAGATCCGCCGCTGTCGCGCCGCCCACGAGGCCAAGGTTCAGCCCGACGACCTCATGCTCATCATCAAGCTCACCGCAAGAGGCAAGGCGGAGAGACCGAAGAGATAAATTGGGATTTATAGGGCTGAAAGCCCTCACGCCCCCGCAGGGGGCATATCGAGGCGCACAGCGGCATATCGAACCGCGTCAGCGGTATATCGAACACCCGAAGGGTGTATATCGACGAAAAAAGATGTCGATATGTCC
>JAFXJW010000133.1 GCA_017532045.1 Clostridia bacterium
CGTGGTGCCTCCCTTACGGAACCCACCACCTGCGCGCGCGACCCCTTCGCCCAGGTCAGGGCGAAGGAGTCTGAATGCGCGAACGGTCGAGGATACCCGATGGCCCGCACGAAACGCGGAGAAGAACGAGGAAACTCATCTCACATCCCCGCGAATAAGTCAAACCCGCGAGCTCGGCGCTCCGCCGAGGTTGCGGACCTCCGGCGACCCGTGAAGTGACGGCGCATAAAGCCCTTTTGCCCCCCGGCAAAAGGGCGCGCCGAACAGGGGATAGGATTCTTAAGGAAAGTACCCGGGTACTTTCCTTATGTGGCGATTCTTTTGGTACTTTTCTTTCGCCACGGAAAGAAAAGTACATAATCCCATCTCCCCGATAAACCCAAATTTGAAACAAGAAAACGCCCCCGAAGGGGCGTTGGGTAGGTTATCAACGGGTCTTGTGAAGGGGTAGCGTCAGCGAGGCAGTGAAGCGTCCCCCTTCCGTCTTGATCTCAAAGCTGCCGTTCATAGTCTTCATCATATTCACGCAGGTCTTGACACCGATACGGGTGGAGGAGGTCTTGTCGCTCCTTTCGGCTATCCCATTGGAGACGTGAACCGTAAGGGCGGTGTCGGTGCGGACGGCCTCCACGGTCACGGGGTGATCCCGATGGGCGTACTTCACCAGATTGTCCACGATATTGTCCGTCACACGGCGGATGCTGTCGGCACGGATGCGAAGAGAATCGCCCGAGGCAAGAGCGGCGAGATCGGTCACAACATGCAAGCCCTCGGCCTCCAGCGCAGGAATATAGTCCGCCAAAAGCTGCTCAAAGAGCAGACCCGCCTCTACGGTTTCCATCTCGGTCTCAGGCTCGACGCGGTTAAACGCCCAGAAATACAGGAACAGCTTGTCCGAAAGTCCCTTGATCTGCTCAACCTTAGCGGTGCAGACACGGATATACTCCTTCTGCTCGGGCGTCAACGACTCGCTATCTGCCGAAAGCAGCTCCATATAGCCCAGCAGGGTAGTCAGGGGAGTGCGGATGTCGTGGGTCATGGAGGTGAGCAGGTCGCTATTGGCCTGCCACGCCTGCTGCTCCTCAGCCATCTTGCGGAGGATGGTATCTCTCATGGCGTCCACGTCGCAGGCCAGCATACCGATCTCGTCACCCCGATTCGAGCCGATAGCGGCGGTCAGATCACCGTCGCTGACGGCCTCCACCTTGCGGGAGAGGGCCACGATGGCTCGGGTCTGATTATGGTAATACAGAAGCAGAATGGAAAAGAACAAAAGAATGGACAACAAAACGCCCCAAATGATCACAGCGTCCATACCCGTGGACAAAGAGTAGTCCACCAAGGCCACCGAATGGATACCGTCAGCAAACAGAACGACGTACATATTGCCTTCGGTTCCCGGGGAGGAGGACACGCTTCCCTCGGAGGAGATCAGCTCGTCAAAGAAGGGGTCCATGTCGGGCAGTTCCCCTCCCTCCCACAATTCTCCCCCTGCGGCGCCGAAATGATCGCCCGAGCCGCTGAATACGGTGAGGTAGACCGACCGATGGCGGCGAGTCCAGGCTACGACCGCCTCGGTATCATCCGACGTGACCTTTTTTTCTGCCACGTAAGCGGCAAAGTCACTGATATACTCGTCCAAGCGAGCCTCCACACGCTCCAGCTTGTTGTGGTTCTTTTCAAAGATCCGCAGGGACAAAGGAATCACTGTCAGCGCCAACAGGAGGACTGCCACGCCTGTGATCAGCATGAAGCCTACGAATTTCATGCGCATGGACATAAAGCGCTTTCCGTTGGGTAGCGTCTCACCCATAATGGGGGTACGGAAAAAGGATCGGCGACTCTTTTTCTTAACGAAATCGGATAATCGTTTAATCAATGCGGTACCCCTTTCCCCACACGGTGCGGATCAGAGCAGGGCTGGAGGGCTCCTTTTCCAGCTTGCGCCGCAGATTGGCGATGTGGACGATAACGGTATTGGAGGAGGAGGCCAGATAGGCCTCGCCCCAAACGTCCTCGTAGAGAGTAGCAGGGGTCAGACATTCTCCGCGCCCCTCGGCCAGACGGACAAAGAGCAAATACTCCCGCTCGGTCAGCTCCACGGGAACGCCCAGCTTATAAATGACCCTTTCATCGGGGTGCCACTCGATGTCTCCCGTAAAGCGGATACAACCGTCGGCTGCATCCCCCTCTTCCTCATCACGGCTACGGTACAGATCAAAACGGCGGAGCATAGCCCCTACCTTCAGCCGAAGGTCGGTAGCATGAAAGGGCTTGACGATATAGTCGTCTCCCCCGCTCACGTAGGCAACGGATTTGTCGGCATCCGAGGAGCGGGCCGTCAGGAACAGAATGGGGGCGTCGGTCTTTTTTCGCAGGGCGCGAGCCGTCTCAAAGCCGTCCAGCTTGGGCATCATGATGTCCAAAAGGATCAGGGACACGTCGCCATGATCCCGCAACGCCTCCAGAGCCTTGATCCCGTCGGCGGCCTCCAGCACACGGTAGCCGTCCTTCTCCAAGAGAATCCGCAAGAGGGCTCGGATATCCGCCTCGTCATCTACCACGAGGATAAGATGGGAATTTTCCGTGCTCATACTGATGCCTCCTTTATGTTATGTGATGTTCAAATTTGGGGTTATCGGGGAGTTTCCCCTCGCTCCGTTCCACAAGGGTGAAGGGCGAAGCCCTTCATTAAGAGAAATGGCCGGGGGTGCCGGGGGCGGCCCGAGCGCCCTGGCGCGTGCGGTAGCACAAGAGGGTCTCCGATCGAAAAACCATTGCGGGACAACAAGAACGACTCGTAAAGTTTCTTGCACCTGCCGGTGCGCGTCAGGGCGCTCATGGCCGCCCCCGACACCCCAGGCCCCCTACTTTTTCTTTGCAGGGGCTTCGCCCCTGCACCCCATTAAAGGGGAAACCCAACTAACCGATAAACCTCAATTTACATTCCCGAACAATCGGTTTATTCGTTACATTCTATTATACAGCAAAATCTCCGGCATTGCAAGTGCCTGACAAATATTTTCACAATTCTTCACAAAAAACAAAAAAGGACTCTCCCGCATGAATGGGAAGAATCCTTTTTTGTGTTTCGGCTGAACGCTCCATCCATTAGGCCTTGACGTCAAGAACCTTCTTGCCGTCATAGAAGCCGCAAACCTTGCACACACGGTGGGGCTTAAGCATCTCGTTGCACTCGGGGTTGGAGCACTTCACGAGACCGCAGGCCTCCAGCTTGGTGTTGTTGGAACGTCTGGTATCTCTGCGAGCCTTGGAAACTTTACACTTTGGTACTGCCATATTGACACCTCCTCCTGGGCTTTGCTCTTATCTGAATTCCCTTTTTCGGGCATTTCATTCATACCGGTTGGGTCGTGTTACTTGCTCTCGTCCGCCTCGTCGGGCTCCTCGTCGAACTTAAGGCTTGCCAGCACCGCCCAACGGGGATCCATCTCCTTGGTGGTACAGCCGCAAGCGCCGTCCTTCAAGGCCTCGCCGCACTTGGAGCAAAGACCGGGACAGTCCTCATTACAGAGAAGCCGCATGGGAAAGGTCAGGATCAGGGCCTCACGGACGGAATCGTCGATATCCAACATTCCGTTTTGCAGGATGACGTACTCATCCACGTTGTCCTCCTCCTGCTCCTCCGTAAGAGTACCCTCGGTGACGACGGTACGCTCAAAGGGCATGGTGTACACCCCGCTGACCTCGCAAAGACAACGGGCGCAGACACCGCTGTAGGGGATCTCGGCGGTGGCGGTGAGACGCATATAGCCGCCCTGATTGGTGATCTCACCCACCACACGGACGTCGCCATCGAAGCTCACACCAACGGGGGCTTCGGGCTCAATGGGGAAATCAATGGGCAATCGGGTGATCTCGCCCCGAAGCATGGGTTTCAGATCCATATTCATGCTCAAAATCCCTCCCATTCATATGCGCAAAACACGACAGCATCTATTATAACCCATTTCCCTGAACTTGTCAAGGGTTTTTACAAATTTTGTTCTATCTTGTTTTTCAAATTATGGCCACAGTAGGGCTCGGTCTTTATGAAAAACGACTGTAGAGCCTTGACAGAAGAGGGGGATTATGATATACTGGTGTCATTATAATGAGTATGAAGGAAAGGAGTCTGCCCATGCGTTCATCGGGTGTGATCTGCGAGTTTAATCCCTTCCACAACGGACACGCTTACCTGCTCTCCCGTATGCGGGAGCGGGTTGGATCCGATGGCTGTGTGGTCTGCCTCATGAGCGGGCGATTCGTCCAGAGAGGCGAAGCGGCCATGGCCGATCCCTACCTACGAGCCGAGATGGCTTTGGCAGGCGGGGCGGATCTTTTGCTGGAGCTTCCCTTCCCCTGGTCGGCGGGGAGCGCCGAATTCTTTGCCTCGGCGGGGGTACATATCCTGTCCCGACTGGGCGTTGACTCCTTGTTCTTCGGGAGCGAGAGAGGGGATCTTTCCCTGCTCACCGCCGCCGCAGAGACCGTCAGCTCCCCTGCCTTCGGCGAAGCCTACGCCCACATCTGCCACGAGGGCGTGGGTACTGCCGCCGCCTACACCGAGGCCTTGCGGCGGGTCTGTCCCGTGGAGCTTCCCGAGGGCTTCCCCTCCTCCAACGAGCTGTTGGGCATCGCCTACCTCTGCGCCCTGAAGCCATACGGGAAGGCGACTCACGCCCCCGTCCCCCACACCGTTGCCCGACTGGGCGCAGGCTATCGGGAGGACTCCCTGCCCACCGACGGCTTTCCCTCGGCCACGGCTCTGCGGGCGGTGATCCGCGAGGCGGCCTGCGATCCCCTTGCTCTAAAAGCCATTCTGGAGGGCACGATGCCCAATGGATCCCTGAACGTCCTCCTGGGCGCCCTGGGTGCCGGGGAAGCCCCCCTGTCCCCTGACAGGCTGCTCTCCTTCTACCACACCTTCTATCGCATCAAGTCCCCCAAGGACTTTGAGGGATGCGCCGAGATGGGAGGCGGACTGGCAAACCACATCCATCGTCGTGCCTGCGAGGCCACTACTCCCGAGGATTTTTTTGAGAGCCTGCGCACCAAGCACTACACCGACGCCCGTCTGCGCCGGGCCCTGCTCTTCGGAGCTTTGGGGGTAACTGACGGGGATCTGAAAGCCACCCCCACCTACGCCACTCTGCTGGCCGCCAATACAAGAGGATGCGCGTTCCTGAAGGAATGGCGCAAGGCCAACAAGGACGCTCCCGACGGTTTTCTTGTAGTGACCAAGCCCGCCGACGCCCCCGTGGGACGCCAGCGAGAGCTTTCCGAGCAGGCAGACGCCCTGTTTACACTGTGCTATCCCACGCCAAAGGCGGCGGGAGAGCTTATGCGGAAATCCCCCATCATTCTTCCTTGATACGGAAAGGATATTTATGAGCGAGATCATTCAAGAGGTCAACGAGCATATCCGCCTCATTCAGAATACCGACGGGCTTACCTTCGGCACCGACGCCTACCTGCTCTCGGCCTTCGTGCGCCCCAAGAAGAGCCCCGTAGCCGTGGATCTGGGAAGCGGGACGGGGATCATTCCCCTCCTCTGTCTGGCCAGGAACAAGGCCGCCACATGCGCGGCGGTGGAGATCCAGCCCTCCTTTTGCGACCTCATCGGGCGCAACGCCGCCCTCAACGGCATGACCCAGCGGCTGTCCCCCCTCTGCGCCGACGTGCGGGAGATCAAGGCCGACACGGTAGGCGGCGAGGTGGATCTGGTCACCGCCAATCCCCCCTATATAGCACCCGCCGGCGGGGCGCGGAACACCACCGACGAGAAATACATCGCTCGCCACGAGGTCTGCGGCACGGTAGCCGATTTCTGCGCCGCCGCCGGACGGCTTCTCAAGCACGGAGGGCGGTTCTATTGCGTCTTCCGTCCCGAGCGCTTGGCCGACCTGTTTGGGGGTCTGCGCGCCGCTCATCTGGAGCCCAAGCGCATGACATTGGTACAAGCCACCTACGCCGCCGCCCCCTCCATGGTGCTGGTGGAGGCGGTGAAGTACGCCGCTCCGGGAATGATCGTGACCCCTGCCCTCTGCCTATGGGAGCCTGACCCCAACCACCCCGAAAAACCCGCCGAGCCCATGGTACAGACCTCCGACACGGCGTATATTTATGAAAACTGCGGCTTTCCGCCTCGCTTTACGGGGGAAAACCGAAAACCTTGAGTTAGGAGTCCACCATGGATCACATGAAACACATATTAAGCTACACCCGCCGAGCCGTGGACGACTACTCCATGATCCGCGCGGGAGACAAGATCGCCGTGGGCGTATCGGCGGGCAAGGACTCCCTGACCCTGCTCTGCGCTCTGGCGGGGCTCCGTCGCTTCTACCCCCAGCCCTTTGAGCTGATCGCCATCACCGTGGACATGGGCTTTGGCGGTATTGAGGCCAATCAAGGAAAAGAGCTTCCCGCCGATCCCTACGCCGACATCCGTGCCCTTTGCGAGCGTCTGGACGTTCCCTACCACGTAGTCCCCTCCGAGATCGCCCGCATCATTTTCGACGTTCGCAAGGAATCCAATCCCTGCTCCCTTTGCGCCAAGCTCCGCCGAGGGGCGCTCAACAACGCCGCCAAGGATCTGGGGTGCAACACCGTGGCCCTGGGTCACCATTTCGACGATGCGGTGGAGACCTTCATGCTCAACCTGTTTTTCGAGGGGCGCATCGGTTGCTTCCAGCCCGTGACCTATCTCTCCCGTGTGGATCTGCGGGTCATTCGTCCCCTGCTCTACACCCCCGAAAAGGAGGTGCGAGCCTTTGCCCAGACTGCCGAGCTTCCCGTGGTCAAGTCCATCTGCCCCGCCGATGAGAACACCCAACGAGAATCCATGAAGCAGCTTCTGGCCTCTCTGGAGCGCCGGCACAAGGGACTTCGCCACCGCATCTTCCACGCCATGCAGGCTCACGGCATTGACGGACTCCATCTCCCCGACCGCCGTCCCCTCATCCTGCCCGAGCCCAATACCGACGGAGAGTGAACCACGGCCGACAGACTCCACAATTGATATTCCCCCTTGGAGAGTGCCATAAGGTAGCTGCTCCAAGGGGAATTTTAATTGGAGTTTATAGGGCTGAAAGCCCTCACGCCGCGAAGCGGCATATCGCGCTGCCAAGCAGCATATCGCGTTGCAAAGCAACATATCGCGCGGGCGACAAGGCGGAAGGCACAGGCGCGCGCATATCGCGTGCCGACAGGCACATATTACCGAATAAGAACGGGAAAAACGATAGGCCCTTCGGGCGCGATATGCTCCCTTCGGAAGCGCGATATACCTCCTTTGGAGGCGCGATATACTCCCTTCGGGAGTGCGATATGCGCCCTGCGGGCGCGAGGTCGGGCAAAGCCCTACAAACCCAAATTTATCTCCCACACTCCTTCGAAAAATTTACAGTTTCGCCTTGCTTTTTTCTCCTAAATATGATATAATATTATAAATATATACATAGCCCCCGCTCCGTGCGGATTCCCCATACACATCTGTAAGACAAGGAGAACCCTATGGCATCCGAAAAGAACGTCAAAACCACCGCCGCCCCCGCCGAATACGGCGACCAGAGCATCACCTCCCTCCGCGGCGAGGACCGTGTCCGTAAGCGCCCCGCCGTCATCTTCGGCTCGGACGGTCTGGACGGCTGTGAGCATTCCTTCTTCGAGATCCTCTCCAACGCCGTGGACGAGGCCAAGGAGGGCTACGGCTCTGTCATTAAGGTCACCTACTACAACGACCGCTCCATTGAGGTGGACGACCACGGCCGTGGCGTGCCCATGGGCTGGAACGAGCGTGAGAAGCGCTGGAACTGGGAGCTGATCTTCTGCGAGCTGTACGCAGGCGGCAAGTACGATAACAACAGCGGCTCCTCGGCCTACGAGTACTCTCTGGGTCTCAACGGTCTGGGCGCCTGCGCCACCCAGTACTCCTCCGAGTACATGACCGTAGAATCCTACGACGGCACCACCAAGCGCACCATGTCCTTCAAGAAGGGTAAGCCCGCCCAGAAGAAGCTCAAGGAAGAAGAGCTTCTCCCCAAGCAGAAGCGGACGGGTACCGTCATTCGCTGGCGCCCCGATCTGGAGGTCTTTACCGACATCAATATCCCCTCCGAGTTCTTCGTGGACGTTCTGCACCGTCAGGCCGTGGTATCGGCGGGCGTGCGGTTCGACCTGGCCATCCAGCAGGCCGACGGCAAGTTCACCGAGCAGTCCTTCCTGTACCAGAACGGCATTTCCGACTACATCAGCGAGATCGTGGGCACTGCCTCCATGACCCAGCCCGTACTGTGGCACATGGAGACCCAGGGACGTGACCGCGCCGACAAGCCGGAATACAAGGTCAAGGCCGACATCTCCTTCTGCGTGTCCAACACGGTACACGTCACGGAATACTACCACAACTCCTCCTTCCTGGAGCATGGCGGTTCTCCCGATAAAGCCGTGAAGATGGCCTTCACCTACGCCGTGGACAAGTATCTGAAGTCCTCGGGCAAGTACAAATCGAGCGAGTCCAGGATCACCTACCCTGATATCGCAGACTGTCTGGTGCTGGTCATCAACTCCAAATCCACCCAGACCTCCTACGAAAACCAGACCAAAAAGGCCATCAACAACACCTTTATCTACGAGGCTCTCAACGAGTTCATCCGCTCCCGGCTGGAGGTGTACTTCATCGAGCATCCCACCGAGGCCGACCTGTTCGTGGGTCAGGTGCTGGTGAACAAGCGCAGCCGTGAGCAGGCCGAGTCCACCCGTCTCAACCTCAAAAAGAAGCTGACGGGCAACATCGACATCTCCAACCGTGTGGAGAAATTCGTGGGTTGCCGCTCCAAGGATCCCGAGAAGCGGGAGCTGTATATCGTGGAGGGTGACTCCGCATTGACCTCGGTCAAGCTGGCTCGAAACGCCGAGTTCCAGGCCGTTATTCCCGTGCGTGGTAAGACCCTGAACTGCTTGAAGGCGGATTACGACCGCATCTTCAAGAACGAGATCATCACCGACCTGCTCCGTGTCATCGGTTGCGGCGTGGAGATCGACTCCAAGACCCGCGCCAAGGCCAAGAAGAACGATCTTCCCTCCTTTGATCTGAATCAGCTCCATTGGTCCAAGATCATTCTCTGTACCGATGCCGACGAGGACGGATTCCAGATCCGCACCCTGCTCCTGACTCTGTTCTACCGCCTCCTGCCCACCCTCTTGGAGGAGGGTCGCATCTTCATTGCGGAGACCCCCCTCTTTGAGATCACCACCAAGGACGACACGTTCTTCGCCTACGACGAATTCGAGAAGGTGGACATCCTCCGTGATCTGGGCAAGACCAAGTATTCCATCCAGCGCTCCAAGGGTCTGGGTGAAAACACCGCCGAGATGATGAGCAAGACCACCATGAACCCCGCCACCCGCCGCCTCGTGGCCATCAGCCCCGCCGAGGCCGAGGCCACCGCCCGTATCTTCGATACCCTTTTGGGTGACGACCTCCCCGGCCGCAAGGCATTCATCGCCGCCCACGGCGCCGAATATATGAAGGACGCGGATCTGTAAATTGGGATTTATAGGGCTGAAAGCCCTCACGCCCCCGCAGGGGGCATATCGAGGCGCACAGCGGCATATCGAACCGCGTCAGCGGTATATCGAACACCCGAAGGGTGTATATCGACGAAAAAAGATGTCGATATGTCC
>JAFXJW010000134.1 GCA_017532045.1 Clostridia bacterium
CCATGCGGCTGGTGGACTTCACTCGCTCCACGGCCTCCGTCCATACCCGCAGGGGGCGCAGGACGCGCTGGCCCACGGGAGCGACAGGAGCGGCGACAGGCGCTTGAGGCTGAGGGGTAGGTGTTTCCCGCTTGACGGGAGGTGGAGTGGGTCGGCTTCGGGGGACATCCTCCACGGGCGGCTCCCACAGATCAAGAGGCATATCGGGGAGGGGCGGCTCGTCTACGGGAGGCAAGGGGTCTGACTCCGCCTCGGGAACGGGCGTTGCCTCTTGAACCACGGGCTGAGACACAGGAGCGGCGGGGATACCGGCCACCAGCTGCTCCTCCACACGGGAGAGACGGGTCAGGATGGACTCCACCGAGGTATCCAGGGCGGGGTCGCAGAGCCGCACCAGAGTGATCTCGCACACGGTACGCTTGACGGCGTAGGACTTCTGCATAGCAAACAGAGCGTCCTCCAGTAGTCCGATGTGGAACAGGAGGGTCTCCTTGGTAAAGCGGGCAGACACGGCCATAAGCGCCGCCTTTTCGCTATCCGTCAGATCCAGATAGCGAGAGGGGTCCTTGACGGTCTTGGTGACCAGCATATCACGGTAGTAGCTGATCAGCTCCTGCCAAAACACCGCAGGGTCACGGGAGGCCGAGACCATATCCTCTACCATCTCGAAGAGCAGGTCGAAGTTCTTATCCGCCACGGCACCCACTACACGGTACGTACCCTCCCGTCCCGTCGTGCCGATGGTACGGGTGACCAACTCGGGGGTAACGGGGAGTCTGGCTCCCGCACAAAGCTCCAGGAGACTGACGGCATCACGCATACCGCCCTGGGCTTGACGGGCGATGAGACGGGCGGCCTCTTCGGTAAGCTCGATGTCCTCCTCACGGGCGATCCTATGGAGTCGGGCGCAAAGATCGTCGGTGGAAATGCGGCGGAAATCGAAGCGCTGACAACGGGAAATAATGGTGGCGGGGAGCTTTTGCAGCTCGGTGGTGGCCAGAATGAACACCACGTGCTCCGGAGGCTCCTCCAGGGTCTTGAGCAGGGCGTTGAAGGCCGAGGCCGAGAGCATATGCACCTCGTCGATGATGTAGACACGGTATTTCAGCTCCGAGGGGGTATAGATGACCTCGTCACGGATGTCGCGGATGTCGTCCACGCCGTTGTTGGAGGCGGCGTCCATTTCCAGCACGTCGGTGGCTGCCCCCGAATCAATAGAGCGGCAGGCGGCACACTGGCCGCAGGGGCCTGCAGGGGTGGGGCTCAGGCAGTTGACCGCCTTGGCCAGAATCTTGGCGCAGGTGGTCTTACCCGTTCCACGGGAACCGCAGAACAGGTATGCGTGGGAGAACTTCCCCGTGGCGCATTGATATTTCAGTATGGAGGTAATGTGATCCTGTCCGTAGACCTCGTCGAAGTGGGGCGGACGCCACTTGCGGTATAATGCCTGATGCATGAATTTCCTCCTCTACAAAATAAATTCGAAAAAAGCAATGTCTCTGCTGTGAAAGAAGGCCATACACCCATCCATCGGGTGTCACTCCCCCGCGACATTTCAGTTCCTTGCTCAGAACAGGCAACCTTGCGGCACATACGGCGTACCGCTTAATGCTGCTTGATCCCTCACCTGACATGGTTCACGGCTCCGCATTGCGCGAGGACCCGTTCGTCAACACAAGAAAAAGAACTCAATTCGGAGAAGATCGGCTCTCAGGAGGGGAATCCACCCCTGCTGTAGCGGGTTGCAGGTACAGGGCTCCGCTATCTCCCCGGCTGGTATGGCCTACTTTCACAGCAGAAGCACTGCTGACCAAAATATTATACCATATTTCAAGGGATTTTGCAAGGGGTACGGGAAAGATTTTAGGAATTTTCTCAAATTCTTATTCTTCAAACACTTTTCAAAAACCCCTTGCATAACCTCCCTTATCATGCTATAATAAAAGAGATAGATAGATCCACCACACAAAAAGCAGGAATACTATGGATACCTTTAAGCTAAAAAGCGATTATACCCCCACGGGGGATCAGCCCGCCGCCATTGACGGTCTTGTAGAGGGCCTGAGGCGAGGCGACAAAAACCAGACCCTTCTGGGCGTAACGGGCTCGGGCAAGACCTTTACCATGGCCAACGTTATCGCCCGCGCAGGCCGCCCCACCCTTATACTGGAGCCCAACAAGACCCTGGCCGCCCAGCTCTGCTCCGAAATGCGAGCCTTCTTCCCCGATGCGGCGGTGGAGTATTTCGTCTCCTACTACGACTACTACCAGCCCGAGGCCTACATTCCCGGAAAAGACATGTACATTGAGAAGGACGCCCTCATCAACGATGAGATCGACCGCCTCCGCCACTCCGCCACCTCGGCGCTCTTTGAGCGGCGGGACGTGATCATCGTGGCCTCGGTATCCTGCATCTACTCTCTGGGTGACCCCTCAGAGTACAAGGATCTGGTGATTCCCCTCCGTCCCGGCATGACCATGAGCCGTGAGGAGCTGATCCGCAAGCTGGTGTTCAACAGCTACACCCGCAACGACATGAGTCTCGTCCGTGACAGCTTCCGTGTCCGTGGCGACACCGTGGAGATCATCCCCGCCAACCAGAGCGAGACGGCTCTGCGGGTGGAATTCTTCGACGAGGAGATCGACCGCCTATCCGAGATCAACATCGTCACGGGAGAGCTGATCCGCCTTCTGTCCTACGCCGCCGTCTACCCAGCCACCCACTACGCCGTCTCCGATGAGAAGAAGGAAGCGGCCTTGGGGGAGATCTGGAGAGAGATGGAGGAGCGGGTGGAATACTTCAAATCGGAGAACAAGCTCATCGAGGCGCAACGCATTGAGGAGCGAGTCAAGTACGATATTGAAATGCTCCGTGAGGTGGGCTTCTGCTCGGGCGTAGAGAACTACTCCCGCATCCTGACCGGCAGAGAGCCCGGCGCCACCCCCTACACCCTCTTGAACTACTTCCCCGACGATTACCTTCTGTTCATCGACGAGTCCCACGTCACGATCCCTCAGGTGCGGGGCATGAGCGGAGGCGACACGGCAAGAAAGAAAAACCTCATTGACTACGGCTTCCGCCTCCCCTCCGCCTACGACAACCGCCCTCTGTATTTCGAAGAGTTTGAGGAGCGAATGGGACAAACTATTTTCGTCTCCGCCACGCCCGGTGACTATGAGATCGAGCATACCGACCACACCGTGGAGCAGATCATCCGTCCCACGGGACTCCTCGACCCCATCATCCACGTCCGCCCCATTGAAGGACAGGTGGACGATCTGTTGGGCGAGATACGCACCCGCACCGAGAGGGGAGACCGTGTACTGGTCACCACCCTGACCAAGAAAATGGCCGAGGATCTGACCGACTATCTGGACGGCAACGGCATCAAGGTTCGCTACCTCCACCACGACGTGGACACCATGGAGAGAATGCAGATCATCCGCGACCTGCGTCTGGGTGTCTTTGACGTGCTGGTGGGCATCAACCTGCTCCGTGAGGGACTGGATCTGCCCGAGGTCTCCCTCGTGGCGATTCTGGACGCCGACAAGGAGGGCTTCCTCCGTGCCGAGCGATCCCTGATCCAGACCATCGGCCGCGCCGCCCGTAACGAAAACGGCACCGTCATCATGTACGCCGATAAGATCACCCGCTCCATGGAGGTGGCCATCAGCGAAACCGCTCGCCGCCGCTCCATTCAGGATGCCTACAACAAGGCTCACGGTATCACCCCCCGCACAGTCATCAAGGACATCCGCGACGTCATTGAGATCGGCACCTCCGAGGAGGATACCCGCCACAAGCGCCGCGGTACGGGCATTGAGGGTGTGGAGGACTCCGCACCCAAGAAACGCAAGCTGTCTGCCAAGGATCGTGAGGCTCTGATCGAGAAGCTGACCCGTGAGATGAAGCAGGCCGCCAAGGAACTGGAATTTGAAAAAGCCGCCTATATCCGTGACGAGATCGCACGGATCAAGAGTGGGAAGTAAATTGGGGTTTATAGGGCTGAAAGCCCTCACGCCCCGTAGGGGGCATATCGAGGCGCACAGCGGCATATCGAACCGCGTCAGCGGTATATCGAACACCCGAAGGGTGTATATCGACGAAAAAAGATGTCGATATGTCC
>JAFXJW010000135.1 GCA_017532045.1 Clostridia bacterium
AAGATTTTTCGTCAGTCTAAACAAAAAGCCGCACGTATAGTTGATCCTATACGAAGGATTTTTGTGACGAATGACGGAAAAGATT
The DNA here is from genome assembly GCA_017532045.1 of Clostridia bacterium. Classification (GTDB taxonomy): domain Bacteria; phylum Bacillota; class Clostridia; order Oscillospirales; family CAG-272; genus CAMEON01. The sequence continues at coordinate 86 of JAFXJW010000135.1, forward strand.
CCGTCGATTCGCTGTGCGAGGGGTTTTTAGAGGTGCCCTGCAGTTTATCGGGGAGTCTCCCCGTTCCCCCAAGCAGGGGTGAAGGGCTTCGCCCTTCACCCTCGGGGAACGGGGAACGAGGAACCTCACCGATAAACCCAAATTTGAAATTTCTCTTATTGTTTTTTCATCTGCCTCAAAAAGAGCAGAACCGCGGCGATCATGCAGACGGCGCCGTATCCCAGCACCCACGCAAGGTGAGGCAGAATGTCGCCGTATTGCCCCGCCAGCACCGCCCGCTCCAGCTCTACCGCATGAACAAAGGGCAGTGCATAGGCTACTCTGCGGAAGCCGTCTCCCACCAAAGACAGATCAAACCAAATGCCCGACAGCCATGCGGAGAGGTTGGTGAGGAGCGCCCCGCACACCCCGCCCACCTGCTTTTCGTTCAGGATGCTGCCGAAAAGAAGCCCAAGGGCAATGAACAGGATCGACACGGGAATATTCAGCAGGATGGCGTACAGGACGCCCGCCGTGGGCTGAAGTCCCAAGAGAAAGGCTATGGGATAGCATAGAGCGGTCTGGGCGGTGGCCATGGGGATGAGGGGAAGGGTGTAGCCCAGAATGAAATCCGAGGGGGTCATGGGGGTGGTGTAGAGCCGCTGTAGCAGGGAGCTGCTCCGATCCTTGGCTATGACGGTAGCTGAGAATAGAGTGATAAAGGAAAGGCCGAAGACCGTGATGCCGGGAGTCAGGCTTCCGATCTTAAACAACTCGACGGGGATATTGGCTTGGATGGCGCTCAAGAGCAGGAGCAGAACGAGGGGAAAGCCCAGCCCGAAGCATACCGTCAAAGGGTCTCGGAGGATCTCCTTGGTGTTGCGGCTCGCAAAGGTCAGAAGTCTCATACGTTCACCCCCTGTACAGTGCGGATGAAGGCCTGCTCAAAGCTATCTGTTTGGGCGATCCTCTTGATGCCTTGCGGGGTGTCACAGACCAGCAGACGGCCCTCCTTCATGATGGCCACACGGTCGGAGAGGGCCTCGGCCTCCTCCATGTAGTGGGTGGTGAGGATTACGGTGACTTTGCCTTTGAGAGCCGAGATGATCCTCCATAGCTCTGCCCGAGCCAGCACGTCCAGCCCCAAGGTGGGCTCGTCCAAGAACAGGATCTTGGGCTCGCTGACCAGGGCCATGGCAATGCTGAGGCGTCTCTGCCATCCCCCCGAAAGCTTTCCTGCTTTTTGGTTCATAATGCTTTCCAGATTGAGAAGCTCGGTCAGCTCCCGTATCTTCCTTTCCCGCTTTTCTGCAGAAAGCCCGTGAACGCCGCACATAAGCTCCAGATTCTCCCGTGCCGTAAGTCCCGTCGCTACGGCGGTCTCCTGGGGGGAGACCGCGATCATAGCCTTGACGGCAGAGGTGTTCCGACGGATGCTCTTTCCCAGTAGGCAGGCGTCTCCCGCCGTGGGGCGGGTGAGGCAGGAGAGCATTTTGACGGTGGTGGTTTTTCCCGCCCCGTTGACCCCCAATAGGGAAAGAAGCTCCCCCTCGGGGACTTGTAGAGTCAGGTTATCCACGGCCAGGGTTTTGCCGTATTTCTTGGTCAGATCCTGTATATCAATGGCATACATGGCGTGTCCTCCTTGTGGTGGCGAATTACCGCAGGGAGCGGTTGAGTCGCTTGGCATAGGCCTTGATACTGAGGTAGACAGTCAGGCAGATCGCTCCGTAGCCCACCACGAAGATGGTCGTAAAGATGGCGATGGCCAACGGCTCGAAGGGGAGCCAGTCGTTCAGCACGTAGCACAGAATATAGGAGGCGTACAGAAGACTCATCTGGCACAGGCAGGCCTTGCTCGGAGACCAGGACTCGATCTTGTGGAATACCCCCGATCCCGCATGGATGAAGGCCAGAACATAGGTGGATAGGATACCGAGGAATACCTCAAATCCCGAAAGGGAGAAGCCCTCCAAGGCTCTGTGCAGGCAGAGATATACGATGCCCAAAACAAGGGGGCCTCCCCCGCCGAACATGAGCCCGCGGATGAAGAATTTCTTGACGGGTGCTTGTGTGGTTGGATGCTTCATTTTTTCATACCCATCCTTTCTTTCACGGTTTTGAGCTGTCTGCGGGAGACGTAGTCCCGATGACCGTTTGTGAAGGTTACCATTAAGGAGCCCCCGATGGAGGCGTCAAAGTGATGGATTTTGCGAATATTCCCGAGGCAAGATTGGTTGATGCGGATGAATCCATCTCCCAGTGTATCCTCCAGCGCATAGAGGGGAAGGCGAACCGAGAGCCGATCACCCTCGGTGAGGGCGTAGACCCGTCCCTCCTCGACGGTAAAGCAGGCGATCTCGTCGGGGCGCAGGGGGAAAATTTGGCCATCCCTGCCAAAGCCCAGAAACTCGGCATCCATGCGGCGAATGTAATCCTCGAGAGCCTCTATCTCGGGGGTTCTTCGGTGGGCGTAGATGATGACCTCCTGATCCCTTTCGGGATCAATGATCGTGGTGTATTTCATGGGACGTCACCTCCTTATGACATCAGTATAACACAATTTTGGGGTTTGTCAATAGAACTTGGCTATGCGGTCGGTTTTGGGCGGCAAGCGGACCTGCCCCTGATTTTCGGGGGGATGCGTTACCTGAGTACGACGCAAGTTTACAAATAATACATTGATATTTCCCTTTGAATGAGGTATAATATATGGTAATCAATTCCATTGGAGGATTATACACATGAATGCACTTTTCTTTATGACTGAAGCACCCGGAGGCGGCGGCACCTGGATCACCATGGGTCTTCTCCTGGTTGTCATGATCGCCATGTTCTTCTTTACCAGCCGCTCCAACAAGAAGCAGGAGAAGCAGGCTCAGGACATGCGTGATAGTTTGACTGTGGGCGACGAGATCACCACCATCGGCGGTATCATCGGTAAGATCGTCAGCATCAAGGAGGAGACTCTGGTGCTGGAGACCAGCCACGACCGTACCCGCATCCGCATCCTCAAGACCGCTGTTTCCCGTGTGGACGTGAAGGCTGAGGACGCTCAGGACTGATCAAGTCGGCGGAGTACGCCACCACATTTTTTGAAAAAGAATTGCTTCGATGGGCATGACCGGCGCACCCCTTGCGTAGAATGGGTTGAATCAAATTCGACCGTAAAACGGAGGAGTCGCCCATGAATACCCATCACCACACCCCTTCCCATCACACATCCGTCGGGAGACACCCCGACCGCTCTGCGTCCACTCTCCGTCGGAGGGGCATGGAGTCAACCGAGGAGCCGTCCCACCAAGCTGAGGGCGGCTTTTCATCTATCATGCGGAGGTATCCCGCCGTCTTGGGGATCACCGCCCTGATCAGCCTTGTGGCCGTTACTGCAGCGACTCTGATCCTATACAATAGCCCCGATCCAACGGCAGGGGTTCTCCCCGCATCGGTAATCGCCTTGGCTGTCGCTTCCTTTGGGGGCGGGATCGCCGTGGGAAAGATGACTCCTGCCACTCCTGTGGCCGCAGGACTTCTCTGCGGCGGACTAACGGGGGGACTTCTCCTGATTTGCTCTCTCATATGGGGAGACGGAGGGGCTCTGCGGTGGTGCATGAGCGGGGGAGCTGTGGTGCTGCATCTGCTCGGCGGCTGGGTTGCCCGTCCTCGCCAAAAGCCCCCTGCCCACACGGCAGGGAAGCATCATAGCCATCGGTGAGTCATGGTGGGTAAATTGGGGTTTATAGGGCTGAAAGCCCTCACGCCCCGTAGGGGGCATATCGAGGCGCACAGCGGCATATCGAACCGCGTCAGCGGTATATCGAACACCCGAAGGGTGTATATCGACGAAAAAAGATGTCGATATGTCC
>JAFXJW010000136.1 GCA_017532045.1 Clostridia bacterium
AAATTCCCATTGGAACCCCGAACATTACTCCAGTAAGCGCATATTCCTTTATTCCGTTTTTGTATGTCATATTTTCCTCCTTAAAAAATGGGTTTTATTATTATATCACAAATCCGTGGATATTTCAAGTGCTTTCGCGCCAAATCACGCCGTAGGCGTGTCCGTTTGCGCGAAGCGCAACATCATTGGGCGCAGTTTGCCTGCAAACTGTGACCACATCATTGCGAAGCACATCATTTGCACGAAGTGCAACCTCGTTCATTTGTGCCGCGGGGCGGCAATGATGTTCTCGCTTTGCTCGAAATGATGTTGCGTGTGCCACGCAAATGATGTTGTGCCTTGCGGCACAAATGAAAAAATCCAAGTCTTGCGACTTGGATTTTTTGGCAGGGGCAGAAGGACTCGAACCCACGACCCATGGTTTTGGAGACCAGTACTCTACCAACTGAGCTATACCCCTGTGCAACGGGATACATTATACCATACTTCTTTTAAAAAAGCAAGAGGTTTTTAAAAAATTCTTGTTTTTTTTCGAATACATTTTTTATTCTGAAAAGGCCGGCCGAGAAGCATTCCCGTTGCATAAAATCTCTTGACAGTTACCAAAATATGTGATATAATAGCCTCGGAAAGAGATTTCCGAAGCCTATTTCCCAAATCACTTCTTCAGGAGGAATACCATCATGAACAAGTACGCAGGTACGCAAACCGAAAAGAATCTGGAGGCCGCCTTTGCCGGTGAGTCCCAGGCTCGCAACAAGTACACCTATTTCGCATCTGTTGCCAAGAAGGAGGGCTACGAGCAGATCTCTGCCCTGTTCCTCAAGACCGCCGAAAACGAGAAGGAGCACGCCAAGATGTGGTTCAAGGAGCTGGACGGTCTGGGCGACACCGCCGCCAACCTGCTGGCCGCCGCCGATGGCGAGAACTACGAGTGGACGGATATGTACGACAGCTTCGCCAAGACCGCTGACGAGGAGGGCTTCCACGACCTGGCCGTGAAGTTCCGTCTGGTCGCCGCCATTGAGAAGTCCCACGAGGAGCGCTACCGCGCCCTGCTCTCCAACGTAGAGACCGCCGCCGTCTTTGAGAAGAGCGAGGTCAAGGTTTGGGAGTGCCGTAACTGCGGCCACCTGGTCGTGGGTACCAAGGCCCCCAAGATGTGCCCCACCTGCGCCCATCCTCAGGCTTACTTCGAGGTCCACGCAGAGAACTATTGATTTTTCCGTATGGAAATACGCCCCTCCCGTCGGGAGGGGCTTTTTCTGTTTTGAGGTCTTCGAAGCGATCCGCAGACAGACGTCTTACACCGTGCCCACGACCACCAGGGTGCTTACCCCGGGGATCACGCTCCAGGCTCCCGTGGTGGGATCCTGGGTATAGGTGGCGGCGGGAACCAGAATATTCGAGGGCACGGTAGCAAACTCTCCCGTGGCCTCGTCGTAGGTGTACTCTACCCCCTCCGTCCATGTCACACCGTTGAAGGTCACGGTGAGATCCGTGAGAATGGGATCAAAGGTGTCGGTGACCGTGGCGTTATCGGTGGCCACCACGGGGGTGTTACCGAAGTTCTGAATGACGAAGGTATAGGTCAGGCGATCCCCCTCAGAGACCGTAGTGGGAGACAGAGACTTCCCGATGGTCAGGAAGGCCTCGGGGGCGGCTGTCACTGTCTCGGACGCCTGAATGGATGCGGACAGACCGGTTCCCGTCACGACGGCGGTATTCGTCACGGCGCCACCCTGAACGGGGGGAGCAAACTCATTGACCCTTGCCTGGTAGACCAGAAATGCGTTGCCGCCCGCAGGAACGCTGATCCCCGTAAAGGTCAAGGGATTGGTGGAGGCCACCGCAGGGGGTGCCTGAATGACACCGTCCACGTAGTAGTTGACAGAGCCCGCCACGTAGTCCAAGGGAACGAGAGTCGCGCCCCCCGCCACGTATGCGCCCAGATTATCGGTGACTGTCAGATCGGTCAGAGGTGTCGTCCCCGTGTTCACGAGGCTGATCACGTAGGTCAATACCTCATCCTGGGTGTAGGTGTCGGTGACGGCGTTCTTGGTTACGGACACGGCCTGCTGCAATTCCCCCGTCACCACGTTAGACGTGGTGACGTTGCCCCCGTAGGACAGGGTAGCTTGATTGCGAAATATAGCCATAGTTTATCCTCCTTACAGTATAATGATGGGAGCGCAAAGCCCACGCCCCCATCACAGTCTATGCGCCCCGCCGACAAGAAGCGACAGAACCCGTCTCTTTGCTTCCCTTCCGTCAGACTGTAACCAACACAAAAACGCCTCTCCCGATCCGCAGAGAAGCTGCGCATCGAGAGAGGCACGTATTCTTATTTCATTTCCACAACGGTCACACCGCCATCACCCTCGCCGTACCGACCGATACGGAAGGAGGCGATGCGCTTATCTCCCCGCAAGAACTGCCACAGGGCGTTCCGAAGTGCGCCCGTGCCCTTTCCGTGGATGAGATGCACCGTCTGCATATTGTACATGATGGCATCGTCCAGATACTTGTCCACCGCCAGCCAGGCCTCGTCTCCCGTCATACCTCGCAGGTCGATCTCGGACTTAAACTGGTTGGAGCGCTCCACGCTGACCGAGGACTTCACCAGAGGCTTTCCGGCGGTCTTTCCTGCGGACTTTTTCTTCTGTCCCCGCTCATCCTCCTCAACGAGGCGGAGATCCTCGATTCTGGCCTTGGTACGCACCACGCCTGCCTGTACCGCCACCAGATTTCCCTTGGGATCCTCGGTCACGATACCCTCCTTGTGGATGGTGACGATCCGCACCTTGTCTCCCTTCTTGAGGGGGCGGGGCAGAACGTAGCCCTCTTCCTCCTGCACCTCAATGGGATCAAAGAGATCTCCCGCGGTACGCAGGTGATCCCGCACGGCTCGGCGAGCGGCATCCAGCTGGGCGGCGGCGTTGGCGGCGTCCTGGGCCTTTCGCATCTTGTCCATCTGCTCGTAGAGGAAATCGCAGGAAGCCTTGGCGGACTGCACCATGGCGGCGGCCTTCTTGCGTGCCGACTCAGCCTCCCGCTCGGCGCCCTCCAGCTTGCGACGAAGCTCCTTTTCGGCCTCGGCCTTGAATCGCTCGTAGTCCTCTCGAAGACGCTTGGCCTCCTGTCGCTCCTTCTCCATCTGCACGCGGCTGTTCTCCAGCTGCTCAATGACGGACTCAAAGCTCACGTTTTCCGAGCTGACCCGCTCCTTTGCCCGCTCAATGATGGCAGAAGGAAGGCCCAGCTTCTCGGATATGGCAAAGGCGTTGGACTTTCCGGGAGCGCCAATGACCAGCCTGTAGGTGGGCTTCAGGGTCTCCACGTCGAACTCACAGGAGGCGTTGCACACCCCGGGGGTGTCCAGGGCATAGGCCTTCAGCTCGGCGTAGTGGGTAGTAGCCACACAGCACGCTCCCGCCTCACGGACGGACTCGATGATGGCCACGGCCAGAGCCGCTCCCTCTACGGGGTCAGTACCGCCGCCCAGCTCATCGAACAGAACCAGCGACCGCTCCCCCACCTGCTCCATGATGGACACGATGTTGACCATGTGGGAGGAGAAGGTGGACAGGGACTGCTCGATGCTCTGCTCGTCCCCCAGATCCACCAGAATGGTGTCGTAGGTGCAGATGCAGGAGCCCTCCTCGCAGGGGATATGCAGACCCGACTGCACCATCAGGGCGAAGAGGCCAATGGTCTTGAGGGAGACCGTCTTGCCGCCCGTATTAGGACCCGTGATCACCAGCGTATCAAAGGCATCGCCCAGAGACATGGTGATGGGCACTACCTTATCCTTGTCAATGAGGGGGTGTCTCGCCCCCACCAGATTCACCGCCCGATCCCCTGAGATCATGGGGGCCACGCCCCGCATGGAGGAAGAAAGCTCGCCGCAGGCGAACACGAAGGCCAGCTCGTTAATATTCTTGTAGTCCAGCCACAGGGCGTCGGAAATATTCCCCACAGCGGCGGACAGCTCGGACAGGATGCGCTCGATCTCCCGCTCCTCCTTGGTGTGGAGGATACGGATCTCGTTGTTGGCGTCCACCACCGCCATAGGCTCGATGAAGATGGTTGCGCCCGTGGCCGACGTATCATGGATCAGACCCTTGACCTCGGCCTTGCATTCCGCCTTGACGGGGATGACGTACCGCCCACCACGCATGGTGACGATGTTCTCCTGCAAATAACGGGAGTTGCCCGAAATCAGCTTTTGCAGTGTCTCCTTGATCTTGACGTTCTCATTGCGGATCTTACGGCGGATGTCAGCCAGCAGGGGGGATGCCTCGTCGGCGATCATGTCCTCGGCGGGAATGGAGCGGTGAATTCTATCCTCCAGCTTGCGGTCAGGGATCAGGCGGTCAAAGACCTCGTCCAGCACCGTGTCAAAGGGGTGATTCCCCGTATGGTAATCCTGGAGAATACGGGCGGTGCGCAGTACGTTGGCGCAATCCAGCAGCTCACGGGGGGACAGGATGGCTCCCTTTTCGGCTCGTTCACAGGCCGCAGAAATGTCCCGAATGCGGCCGAAGGAGGGCGCTCCCTTGGCGTCGGCCAGTCGACGGGCGTCGGTGGTGCGCCGCAACCGCCGCAGGACGGTATAAGTATCATCGGTGGGACGCAGATTTCTCGCCATGACCTTGGCACCCTCGGTGGAGGCATGCTCCTCCAGCATGGCGCAGATCTTGTCAAATTCCAGCGTCCGTATAGTCTTTTCGGAAAAACTCATGGTAGTTCCTTTCAGATAATGGTTGTATTTCAAATTTGGGTTTATCGGGGAGTTGGGATTCTGTACTTTTCTTTCCGTGGCGAAAGAAAAGTACCAAAAGAATCGCCACTTAAGGAAAGTACCCGGGTACTTTCCTTAAGAATCCTATCCCCTGTC
>JAFXJW010000010.1 GCA_017532045.1 Clostridia bacterium
ATCGGGTGGCCGCCTTGGCGGTGACTCTCTATGTGCGCGGCATGATGAGCATGGATCGTACCCACGAGTTTTTGAAGAGTGTTTTGAAGGTCCCCATGAGTGTTGGGACCATCGCCAATTTCGTATGTCGCTGCTATGACAACATCCAAGAAGAAATTCGGCGAATTCACGAAAAGGTTTGCAAGCTGGATGTTTGCCACTTCGACGAGACCAGCTTCCGTTTGCACAAGACTCTATACTGGCTCCATAGCGCGTCTGATGGGAAATATACTTATTTCTCGGTGCAGGAACGCAGGGGAGGCCCCGGAGTCAGGCAAGCGGGAGTCATGCCGTACTTTACGGGAACGGCGATCCATGACGGATGGGCTTCATATTTCAAGTATGAGCAGTCCCGTCATGCCCTTTGTTGCGTTCATTTCTTGCGAGAATTGATCGGGATTGAGGAGAATTACGGAGACAAATGGGCTCCGAAATTCCGCGACCTGCTCCGGAACATGAAGCGTGAGCGAGATAAGCTCCTCCTGCAAGGTGTTTCTGCCTTTCCCGAGGATGTTCTGCAACGCTTTAAGCAGGAGTACGACGATCTCTTGGACGAGGGATTCCGAGAGCATCCCGAATGTCCTCCTCAAACGAAAAATGGACAACCGAAGCGGAGTAAACCGGTTCGTCTTTTGAACCGCCTTCGTAAATTCAAGGCTCACATATGCCTGTTTGCGGAGGATTTTTCCGTGCCCTTTGATAACAATCAAGCCGAAAGGGATATTCGTTTCACCAAAGTTAAGCAGAAAGTCTCGGGGTGCTTCCGCACCAAAGCAGGGGCTGTCGCTTTCTTTGACATCATGTCTTATATTGCTACTGCTCGCAAGCAGGGCTTCGATCCTTTTCAAGCGATCCTTGCCGCTCTTGAGGGTAGACCGCTTTGCTTGGCTGAATAGTTACATCTAAATTTATTTCCTATTGATCGCCTTATCCCCGATAAGGAAGAAAGGAACGACCGTGACCCATACCATGCGCCGAAACACCCGCCTGCGGCTGGGCTACGGTCTCGCCGCCCTCCTGATCCTTGTGGCCGAGGTGCTGATCGCCCTCTTCGTCCGCGACCGCTTCATCCGCCCCTACGGCGGGGATATACTGGTGACTCTGCTGATCTGCTGTGCCATCCGCATGATCCTGCCCAAAGGCTACCGCCTGCCCATTGGCGGCGGTGTGTTGCTCTTCGCCGTCCTGGTGGAGGTCGGGCAGTATCTCGGGCTGGTCTATCTTTTGGGGCTGGGGCATATCGAGTTTTTTCGGATCCTCATCGGGACGGGGTTTTCCTGGTGGGATATGGTGTGCTACGGGGCGGGGTGTATCCTGTTTGTGGCGGTGGACGCGGTCTTGACGGGCAGAACACCTACAAATAACATTTCATGAAACCGGAAAGGACAGGCGATATGACCTGTCCTTTCTGAATGTTTATATTTGTCGCAATATTTCGTCGAGATTCCTTTTTCCGTACACGATGCGAATGACCGAGATCATCTTTTCATCGTGGTGTGCTTTGTAGTAGATCACGTAATTGTCTGCGATCATCTTGCGGACGGCCTTATCTGCCAGATATTCATTGTCCACCAATGCCCCCGACTCGGGAAAGCATCTCGCGCTGTCGATCCTCTCAAATATCTTTATCCCAAGGCTTTTCGCCGCCATAGGATTGTCCAGATCAACGGATATGTAGTGCAGGATCTCATCCAGATCCTGCACCGCTTTTTCGGTAAAGCGATAGGAATACTCAAATGCCATACTTATCCGCCATCCTCGCCTTTACCGCGTCACCGTCCACGGTGGCTCCGTTTTCCAGATCGGTAAGCCCTTCGTGTACCAGCTTGGCTTCGTAGATCTTGCTCATGGTCTTCTCGTAATACTCAATATCCATCACGACCAAACGCCCATAGCCGTTTTTGGTCACGAACACGGGACCGCCCGCTTCCGCACACCGTCTTTCAATTTCAACCGTGTCCTTCAGATCGCGCATAGGGATGATCGTCATAACAGGTACCTCCTTCTGTAGTGTTCTTGGCTGTGACTAAATTATACACTATATTAGGCCACAAGTCAATAGAGTTCAGAAAAATTTTTTGAATAGAGACAGGAGTATCGTTATTCTGCGCTTTCTCGTCTGTTTGACATCTATGAGACAACAAAAAAGTAGGTTCCATAAACCTTCGGGACATCAGGAGAATGACGCTTCCCTCGGGAACCATGGCAACCTACACGATTATTATAGCAGATTCCTATGACTTTGTCAATAGGCAAGGATAATGGCTGTTGACCGATCATCGGGAAAATTGCGTGAATACTATTGCGAAGACTCTCGCTTGATGGATTTGCCTGTTGGCTCTGTTCAGAAGAGAAAACGCCTAAATAAGAAAACTTAATCTTGAAATCTTAAAAAATCAAAAATAAATTTCCGAAAACGGAAAATAATAATTAAAAACCTATTGACAAATCCCCCAACATGGTGTATAATGGTGCCAATGAAACAACCGCCGTCCAAAACAGGAACGGCCCCTACGGAGGAATTACTATGGCAACCAAATCCAAGAAGCCCATCACCCCCCTGGTGACCTATGACGCCGACCGCGAGGAGAAGCGCAAGGCCCTCAAGACCGCTATGAAGCAGATCGAGAAGGACTTCGGCGAGGGCTCCATCATGAAGCTGGGCGACAATGCCCGCATGGCTGTGCAGGCTGTCCACACGGGCTCTCTGTCTCTGGACATGGCTCTGGGTATCGGCGGTGTCCCCCGCGGCCGTATCATCGAGATCTTCGGGCCTGAGTCCTCGGGTAAGACCACCGTGGCCCTCCACATCGCCGCCGAGGTGCAGAAGGCCGGCGGTGAGGCCGCCTTCATCGACGCCGAGCACGCCCTGGATCCCGTCTACGCCAAGGCCCTGGGGGTGGATATCGACAATCTGCTGGTGTCCCAGCCCGACTGTGGCGAGGATGCTCTCTCCATCTGCGAGTCCCTGGTGCGCTCGGGGGCCGTGGACGTGGTGGTGGTGGACTCGGTGGCCGCTCTGGTACCCCGTCAGGAGATCGAGGGCGATATGGGCGCCGCTACCGTGGGCATGCAGGCCCGCCTCATGTCCCAGGCTATGCGAAAGCTCTCCGCCGTCATCTCCAAGAGCCAGGCCGTGGTCATCTTCATCAACCAGCTCCGCGAGAAGGTAGGCGTCATGTACGGCAACCCCGAGACTACCCCCGGCGGCCGCGCCCTG
>JAFXJW010000137.1 GCA_017532045.1 Clostridia bacterium
CCAGGGTCACACGGTCTAAGGCGTAGCGATATTGGCGGATACAGATGACCTCCCCCTCACGGGTCAAGGGCACCACGCACACCGCTCCGTTATGCTTACAATATTCCCGAAAGCTTTTTCCTCCGTCGGGGAGGTTGATCTCATCTCGGTAGAGGTGCAATACCTTTCCGTCGAAGATCAGCTCCGAGGAGGCGGTCGTCTCCTTGAAATAGGATTCCGGTTTTTGGTAGTTCATGATGGGAATCTCTCTTTCTTTTTTCAGTCATATGCATTTGATTATACTACATTTTTTCAATTTTGTAAAGAATCTTATTGAAATTTCAAAAAAAATATGGTACAATAATCCACGACATGACACCTCACACCTCATTCAAGGAGTTTCCCATGAACGACTGTATCTCCCCCGAGCATTCCCGTACCGCCGCACTCATTGGCGCTGAAGGCTTTTTTAACCTGCAAAGAGCCTCCGTGGCGGTCTTCGGCATTGGCGGCGTAGGCGGTCACCTGGCCGAAGCGCTGGCTCGCGCCGGAGTGGGGCGCATTCACCTGATTGACCGTGACGTGGTCTCCCTCTCCAACATCAACCGGCAGGCGGTAGCCCTCCACTCCACCGTGGGGCGCCCCAAGGCTGAGGTCATGGCCAAGCGTATTCGGGACATCAACCCCCTCTGCGAGGTAACCGCCTCCGTCTGCTTCTACCTCCCCGAAACCGCCCATGAATTTAATCTGTCCGCTTACGATTTCGTCGCCGATTGCGTAGACACCGTAGCCGCCAAGATCGAGCTGGCGGCTCGCTGCGAAGAGGCCAATACACCTCTGATCGCCGCCATGGGAGCCGGAAACAAGCTTCACCCCGAGGCCTTCCGCATCAGCGATATTTCCAAGACGGAAACAGACCCCCTCGCCCGCATCATGCGTCGCGAGTTAAAAAAAAGGGGAGTCAAAAAGCTCCTCTGCGTTTGGTCGGACGAGCCCCCGATCCCCGCCAACATTGCCGGCGACGACGGTCGCCCCGCTCCCGCAAGCATTGCCTTTACCCCCTCGGCTATGGGGCTGATCATGGCAGGGGAAATCATTAGAAGATTATCCGCAACCATAGCTCCTAATTTGCAATTATGAACACAACTCCTAAAAAGATTCTACTCATTATCAACCCCGTAGCGGGACGCATGAAATCCACGTCCGGTATCTACGAGATTCTGGACGAGCTGTACCGTGACGATGCATACGAGGGTACCCTTCCCCTGACCGACGGCGATACAGACCTCCCGTCTGCACAACTGATCGTCAATAAGCCGTCCAAGCCCCTTCTGGTAGCCACCCCCTCAGATCCGATCGGAGGCAGCCCTAATCCTAATCGACGGGTCACGGTAGTCCCCACCATGCACAGGGGTCACGCCACCAAGCTGGCCGCCATGGCCGCCGATGAGGGCTTTGATGCCGTTATCTGCTGCGGTGGTGACGGAACCTTCAACGAGACGGTAGCCGGACTCATGACCGTAGAAAGGGGACGCCGCCCCATTCTCGGATACATTCCCGCCGGCAGCACCAATGATTTCGCCTGCTCCATGGGTCTTGATGGCTCTATGCGCAAGGCGGCGAGAGTGGCCGTCAGCAACAACGAAACCTGCATTGACATTGGGCTTTTTAATCCCCTTGGACTCAATCATCCCCCTGCCCGCCACTTCACCTACATTGCTTCCTTCGGAGCCTTTACGGCCACGTCCTACTCCACCTCTCAGGTGGCCAAGAACCTGTTTGGCCGCCTTGCCTATCTGATTGCGGGTGTCAAGGATATTGGCAATATTCAGGCTCACCACGCCGCATTTGATCTTCCCGACGGTACCCGCCTTGAGGGGGATTACATCTTCGGAGCCATTACCAACACGACCTCGGCGGGAGGCGTTCTCAAGCTTCCCTCTGATCTTGTCAGCTTTTCGGACGGACTCATGGAGCTACTCCTTGTGCATATGCCGAAAACCCCCTTGGAGCTTCAGAAGGTCACCTCTGCTCTTGTGGCACAGGATTTCTCGAGCTGTCCCCTCATTGAGCTGCACCACGTGAGCGGGGTGAAGATCCTCATGGACGAAAGCCTCTCCTGGTCCTTGGACGGCGAGGAGGCACTCGGCGGAAAACGCATCGAGATCGTGTGCCATGAGCAAGCCGTGCGGCTGAAAGCCCCCCTGTAAAGCCCCCCATCCCATTCAAAGCCATACAGAAAGCCTGCCGTGGATTCCTATCCACGGCAGGCTTTGGTTTTATATAACCTTTTGGGGAAGCTCCACGGTAAAGGTCGTCCTTCCGTCCTCGGAAACGACTGTCGTTTTTCCTTGATGAAGTTGAACGACACGCCTGACAATGGCCAGTCCAATACCGTTACCCTCCGTAGAATGGGACTCATCGCTCTGATAGAACTTATTGAAGATCTTATCGATCTTCTCGAACGGGATCTCAGGACCCGTATTACTCACCGACACGGAGACGGTATCCTTCCCCTCTGTAACGTCCAGTATGATCTCTCCATGACAGGGCGAGAATTTTACAGCGTTATCCACCAGGTTGATCCAAACCTGCTTGAGAAGCTCTTCATTGCCCTCTACGGTATGCTCGTCAAAATCAAGCTGGAGCTGGATATCCTTTTCCACCCACTTGGGCTCCAGCAAAAGGACGGCGGAGCGTACCTGCTCGGATAGATTGAAGGCAGTAACATCGGTAAGAATGGTCTGATTCTCCACCTTGGTGAGGTTGAGAACGTTTGTGGCCATATAGGACAGCCGCATGGACTCCTCCTCAATGGAGGTAAGGTAGGCGATCCGTTGCTCGTCGGTAAGATTCCCCCGCTTGAGAAGCTTGGCAAATCCCGCAATGGATACGATGGGAGTCTTAAACTCGTGAGAAAAGTTGTTGACGAAATCGCTACGCAGCATTTCGGTATGCTCCAGCTCCTCGGCCAGCATATTGAAGCTTTGGTTCACGTCCCGAATGGCGGGGTGATTGGCCAGAATTCCCCGGCTTTCAATGCGCGCCTTAAAATCTCCCTTGGAGAGACGATTCATACGCATCATGAGGGTATGTATGGGCTTGAGCGGGATGCGAATGAGAAGAAATACCAAGACCCATCCCAAGATAAGACTGATGACCGACATGAACAGCACGATAGCGCCCATATCCATCTCGGCTCTTGCCTCGGCCATAACCCCCGTCCACTCCAGAATATACACCCCTAGAACCGCCAGTCCGATGGCGGCGCAAAGCATACAAAAAACGAACAGGGACACGATGATGGTCAGCGACGTGAGGCCTCGGCGATCCATATACTTGGCTTCACGCCGCCGAGCCCGCATTCGGTTCTGCTTTTCGGTTTGCTTCATACCTTTTTCACCGCCTTATAGCCCAGACCCCGCACCGACTCGATCTGAAACTCCTTCCAGCCCTCAAAGCGACGGCGGAGACGGCCGATGTGAACCGTGACGGTCTCCCAGCCGGTCTCGCTGTCAGCGCCCCAAATCTCATCCATGAGCTGAATACGAGTGAAGATCTTCCCCGGGTAGGACAGAAGCTTATACAGAAGCAAAAACTCCTTTTGAGGAAGCTCTTGCACCACATCGCCGCAGGTAACGGTCAGCGAGTCATAATCCAGCGTTACATCTCCCACGGTAATACGTCGCTCAGTAGCGATTTTGGCACGGCGAAGGAGCGCTTTGATACGGTAGAGCATCTCCTCCTCGTCAATGGGCTTGGTGATATAGTCGTCTGTTCCTACAGCAAAGCCCTTATGCTTATCTGCGGGGAGCTGCTTAGCGGAAACCATAAGAATGGGCAGGTGGGCATCAGATTCACGGATCAGTCGGGTAAACTCATAGCCGTCCATATGGGGCATCATAATGTCCAGCACGACCAGATCCACGTGGGAAGAGTCCATTTTCCCCAGGGCATCCTCTCCGTTGACGGCAGTGGTAACCGTATAGCCTGCGTCCTCCAAAACCGCCGTAAGAAACAGACGAGTATTTTTATCGTCGTCTACGACCAGAATATGAAACATAGCATCTCCTCTCCTCAAAGGTGGAAATTCTTCTACTCTTTTTTGATTTTAAGCACCGTTTTTCGAGGCATACCAAGGATTCTCGGGATCAACGGTAACGGTTATCCTCCAGCCCGTCAAAGCGTCTTCCCAAATATAGGATACGGTCTTGGGGACATACACGGTAACGGAGCTGAACCGTGATAAAAGGCTTCCCGCCCGGTAAACGCCGTCATCGCTGATCAGGCCGATGGAGGCGACGGTATAGGTCACGCCGTTATATGTAACCGTTTCGGGAATAACCACGTTGGTACTGCCGCCCACGTCGGTCAACTGGACTGTTCTGTACCCCGTGCGAGCATAGGTCATGCCGTCAACCGTAAAGGTTTGGCGCAGAGTCAGGACATCCCCGTCAAAGGGATCCTCGGCACGGGTGGGGATCGCACCGCTCATATCCAGAGACACGTGCAGACTCCAGAGGACCGTGTGATCCTCCATGAAGGTTAGCGAGTCATCGTAAAGGTCAGGGATTCCCGATGCCGTTCCGTCTCTGTAGAGGTAATACAGCAGGTTCTGCGTATCGGTAACGCAGAAGAACTTATAGTCAGTACCAAGGGGCGAATACGTCTCGTCATCCCACGTAATATCACACCAGTACCACTCATGATTATCCAGACGGACGAGATTCCATATATGCCCCACACCGCTTGACATACCGGGAACAAGGATGCTCTCCACGCCGTGATAATTGAGGAGCAGGCAGAATGCCTCTGCGAATCCCTCGCAAACCACCGCATTGCGGGTAGGGTCAAAGACACCGACGATGTTGTGCGCCCAAGGATCGTCCCGAGGTGTTTCGCCGTCATCCTCAAAAGCATAATCAGCCTTGTGCAGTAGTCGCTCATAGTAGGCCAGAGCGATGTTGTAGGGAGAGCCTTTTGCGCTGATCCCCTCGGCGATGGTGGCGACTCCCTCGTAGATCATAGCGTTGTAGAACGCGCGGGATTCGCCGTTTGCGTAATCGAAATCAACACAAATATACAGGCTTGAGCCGTCGTAGATATAGCCGTTGAATATCCAGTAGTAGAGAGGATGGTCCAAAACGTACAGGAAACGCACGTCAGCCGCTTCTTCCATTGTCAAACCGAAATTCACAAAATTAAACTTATCAACATAGTAGTAGGTGCTTCCGTCTCCCAAAGCAATCGGTTGAGCATCCCCGTTAGAGCTATGAAACTCGGCGAGTACCTCATCCAGACTGCGATAGAAGCCTTGGAGACTCTCGCCCTTGGGGAGCGTACCCAGATATGTATAGTAGTAATCCGAGGCGTAGCGTGCGGGATTGGCGAAATCCTCGACTATGACAATCTCGGTTTCTGTCTCCGTCTCGGTTTCGGTTTCAGTCTCGGTTTCAGTCTCGGTCTCGGTTTCAGTCTCGGTCTCGGTTTCAGTCTCAGTTTCGGGTTCAGTCTCGGTTTCGGGTTCAGTCTCGGTTTCAGTCTCGGTTTCGGGTTCAGTCTCGGTTTCAGTCTCAGTCTCGGTTTCCGTTTCGGTCTCGGTTTCGGTTTCCGTCTCAGTTTCCGTTTCAGTCTCAGTTTCCGTCTCAGTCTCGGTTTCCGTCTCGGTCTCGGTTTCCGTCTCGGTCTCGGTTTCCGTCTCGGTCTCGGTTTCCGTCTCGGTCTCGGTTTCAATCTCCGTCTTGGTCTCGGTTTCGGTCTCGGTCTCGGTTTCGGTTTCGGTTTCGGTCTCGGTCTCGGTTTCGGTTTCAGTCTCTGTCTCAGCTTCGGTTTCAGTCCCAGCCTCGGGTCGAGTCTCAAGCTCGATTCCAATTTCAGTTGCGGATTCGGTTATGGACGTATCCGGAGCGGTTGCTGTGATGATCACGTCATCCGTGAAAAGGATATCCGCCGATCTCCCACAAGCCGTGAGAATCAAAAGAACGGCCAAAACGACCGCCACACCCCGTAGGGTACGGCAAATGGAACCGGTATATACTGTCATATGTTCTTCTCTCCTGTTGTATCGTTATGCGGCAGGGGACGTACGCCCACAGCCACTCCACAAAGCCCTCCATAGTCTAAGAAAGGCCTAACATTATTGTACCACGGCGGAGATGGTTTGTCAAGGGCTTCTCTCCTGCGTATCCATGAGCTTCAAACAAAACGGGTGGCAATGCCACCCGTTTTTTACTTAGTGCGATAGGTATCAAATCCACTCGAGGTCACTTCCCGTCCGTCGTGGAAAACCCACATAGCCTCGGTACTCGGCATAGATTCGATCAGCGCCAGACCATCCTCAAAGCTCATACAGAACAGAGCGGTAGAGAGGGCGTCCCCGTCAGCAGAGCTACCGGTCAGGATGGAGACCGAGGTAAAGCCCTCGGTGGGCATGAGGGTATCGGGATCAATAATATGGTGGTAGCGCTTGCCATCCACCAGATAGTAGCGCTGGTAGGAGCCGCTGGTGACCAACGCCTCCCCTGCAAGCCCCAAATAGGCCAAATACGGTTTTTCCTCGTTATCGGTCGGATTCTCAATGCCGACTACCCATTTCTCTCCGTTCCCCTTTGCGCCTACGGTTCGGACGTTACCGCCTACGTTCAAGACAAAGCCCGTAACCCCCTGCTCCTCCAGCCTCTGTGCCACCATCTCCACGGCGTAGCCCTTGGCGATAGCGCCCACGTCCAGCTTCATAGCGGGATCTGTGAGGGTGACGGTAGAGCTTTCCTCATCAATGACCAAACAATTGATGTCGGTATGCTCAGCGGCGGCGGTCAGCTGATCCATGGGAGGAAGCTCGGCAGAGGCGGGATCGCTCATACCCATCTCCCGATAGTCGTGCCAGATAGAAAGGACACTTCCCATGGCGATGTTGACACGGCCATTGGTTTTTTCATACATATCCTTGGCATACATGAGCATATCAATGATACGGCGGTCAACTGTAACCGTGCGGTGGACACCGTTTGCCAGCTCATTGATGGTGCAAAGATTCTCCATCCCCTCAAAGCGATGGTATATGGTAAAAAGACGGTGGTATTCTCCCAGATCCGCAAGGACACTGTTGGCGATTTCATCGAAGGCCTCTTGGCTTTCCGCATAGCCCGATACCGTAGTCACGGTATCAAAATAGTCGAAAGAATAGGCGGAAAACTTATCAAGGGTCTTTTCATTTGGGGACAGCGGAGCGCAGGACGAAAGAATACACAGAACAAAGAGAATGGTCAGACATTTGATTTTCATGGATGATTTCATCTCCGTTAATGGGAAAAATGGGAGGCGTTGCCTCCCATTTTGTTTTTCAAATGAATTAGCCGATCTTGGCGGCGGCCTTGGTCAGACCGTTGACCAGAATGGTGCAACCGGCAGTCTTGACCTCGTCGGTGCCGTAGTTGTCAGCGGCGCAGAGAGCCTTGATCTCGGTAGCGGTCTTGCCAATACAGAGAGCGTTGAAGGCATCAGCCTGCTCGAACCACTCCTTGGTTGCTTTACCGTAAGCCACCATACCGTAGTTAGTGCCCAGCTCTCTCTTGGAGGAGATAGCCTTGGTGGTGTCAAAGGTGGAAGCGCCGGACTGGTTGAAGGTGAACTTAACCTGAACGCAATCGGAAGCGGCGGTCAGAACCTTACCGTTTGCATCAACAGCGGCGGCGAAGATGGTGGTCTCAACCTGGTTGGAGCCGTCCTTCTCCTCGGTAGCATCGGTGGTGGACTGCTCGGTGTTCATACCCAGCTTCAGGGTGGAAGCAGCGGTAGCGGCAGAATCGGTCAGGTTCGCGAAAGCCTTCTCGATAGCGCCAACGAACTCGTCGATCTTGATGGTGCAACCGGCGGCAACAACGTCAGCATTACCCTTGTTGCCCTCAGCAACGGCAGCCTTGATCTCAGACAGGGTCTTACCAACCACGAAGGTCTCGAAGGCGTCTGCCTGCTCGAACCACTCCTTAGCGGCGCCACCGTATGCAACCATGTTATAGTCCTTACCCAGCTCGTACTTGGTCTTGAAGCCGTTGTTGGCAACAGCCTTGCCCTCAGCGGTGTACTTCACGGTGAGATCAGCGGTATCCAGCTGGCAAGCAACGACCTTACCGTCTGAATCAACGGTGATAACAGCAGCGGTGATGGCCACGTTGCCCTGGCCGTCCTTCTCCTCGGTAGCATCGGTTACGGAAGGAGTAGCGGTGTAAACGCCCAGACCCATCTTCAGGGCGGGCTGCTCGTCGGGGGTCTTATTGCAACCGACAAAAATGGCGACAGACAGAAGCATGAGAGCGCTGAGAAGAATGCAAATAAGCTTTTTCATGAGTGTTCTCCTAGATAAATTTTGATGTATTTTCGTGTTTCACACGGAATCATTGTATCATACCCACCGCTGTTTGTCAACGGCTTCTTATGACTTTTCGGGACTTATCCTTGTTTTTGTAGGAATCAACGAATTCGCACCCGACGAACTGCAAAACCTCCGCAAAGTCCCACAAATATCCCCGAAACCGTTCCCGTCACAGCCAAAATAATGAAGTAGTAGCCCAATCCGGCGGTACTCATGATCAGCATGGCCATGAGGATCTGGCCGGCGTTGTGGAGGACTCCGCCCGCCACGCTGACACCCGTTGTGGAAAGAAGATCTGTTTTCTTAAGCAGGGTCATGCCCAGAAGGCTCAAAAATCCTCCGGCGAGACTGTAAGCGATGGTCACGGGGTTGCCGAACAAGAGGGACACTGCAACGATGCGTACAAAGGAAACCGAGGCGGCTTCCCTCCAGCCAAATCGGTACAGGACAAAAACAATGACAATATTCGGGAGTCCCAGCTTGATTCCCGGGACGGCGGCAACCAACGGAGGGAGCAGGCTTTCGATCCATGCAAATACCATGGCGATGGCCGTGCAGAGACCCAGCAGGGCTATTTTCTTGGCAGAAGGCTTCACGAGGGTCTCCTTTCTCGTTATTTTCGGTTAGACGACTATATCCGGCCCTTCATCCACACCGTCCGTAACCGTAATGACGATCTGATGAGGCAGACAGACTATGCTCTCGCCCATGCGGGATATGGGGCGGTGACCGACGCAGATGCCGTCGGGGCAGGTGGCGGTCTCCACGAAGGCTTTTCCGTCACGAATGACCAGCCGATTCAGCTCTCCGTCCCCCGTAGCGATATCCACAACGGTATCACGGGACAGGGAGTATTCGCCGTAGACCTGTCCCCCCACCTCAACGGTGACACTGCTTCCCTCTTTCCGGAACAGGAAAAAGCCCAAGCCGATGATCGCCAGGATCAGCAACAGGGCGGATATGAAAATGATATCGTTACGCCCCCTTCGGACGTCTTTTCCTTGGTGATCCCCACGCCCGTCCGGAGAGGCAGGCGTGGGGATATTCTGATTTTGATCCATGAGGTTTATTTTACAAAATCCTTATCAATAAGATCGGCCGGATTCGTTCCCTCGGGAATATCGGGGAATACAACCTGCTTCATACAGCCCGTAGGACAGACCTCAGCGCAGGCTCCGCAGCCCTCACACTTATCATAATCAATTTTCGCCAGATTATTCGTAACCGTGATGGCATCGTGGGGGCAGACCTTCTTACACTTCATACAGCCGATACAGGCGTTCTTGCAGACCTTGCGAGCCTCTGCACCCTTGTCGGTATTGCTGCACATGACGGCGGCCTCGGTCTCCTGAGGAATCATGGAAATGATGCCCTTGGGGCAGATGGTGGTGCAAAGACCGCAACCGAGACAACGGGATGTGTCTACGTGGGCGATACCGTCCATCAGGCAAATGGCGTTGGCGGGACAGGCCTTGGCGCAGTCTCCCAGGCCCAAGCAACCGAAGCGGCAAGCATCCGGGCCTCCGTAGAGCATGGATGCGCCCTTACAGGTGGACATACCGTCGTATGCGGCCTTCTTGGCTGTAGCCTCGCAATTGCCGTTACAGTGGACGTAGGCCACCAGATCCACGGGAGCATCCACCTCGATACCGAGGATCTCTCCCAGCTCCTTGGCGGTAGCCTCCGCACCGGGAACGCAGAGATTGGGCTTGGCACTACCGTCAGCAACGGCGGCGGCGTAATCGTCACAGCCCTTATAGCCGCACGCGCCGCAGTTGACACCGGGCAAGCAGGCACGGACAGCCTTGACGGTCTTGTCCTCCTCCACGGCAAAGAAATGGGACACGAGAGCCAGAAGCACGCCCAAAACAAGGGAGATTCCGGCTATCACGCCAAAGGCAATGAGAATATTCGTATAATCCATATTTTTGGCACCTCCTTACGCAAAGAGCGCATCCACGATCCCCGCAAAGCCCATGAAGGCCAGAGAGATGAAGGAAGCGGCGATGAGGGTGACGGCCAGACCGCGGAAGGGCCTGGGAATATTGGTCTCGTCGATGCGGGAGCGAAGACCCGAGAACAGCACCATAGCCAGCAGGAATCCCAGACCCACGCCCAGAGAGCTGACCATGGACTCAAGGAAGGTATAGCCGTCGGTGATGTTGTTGATGGCCACGCCCAGCACGGCGCAATTGGTGGTGATCAAGGGGAGGTACACGCCCAGTCCCTTATGAAGAGAGGGAGAGAACTTCTTGAGAAGAAGCTCCACCATCTGCACCAGAGCGGCAATGACCAGGATAAAGACGATGGTCTGGAGATAACCCAGCCCTGTCTTATCCAAAAGATAGTACTGAATGGGCCAGGTCACGGCGGTAGCCAGAAGCATGACGGCCGTGACGGCGATACCCATACCCGTAGCCTGATCCAGCTTCTTGGAAACGCCCAGGAAGGGGCAGATGCCGAGGAAGCGTGCGAGAACGTAGTTGTTGACCAGCACGGAGGAGAGCAGAATAATGATGAGGGACTTGAACATTTCCATTACTGTGCGTCTCCTTTCTCGGATTCAGGGGCTTGAGCAGAGGTACAGGCGGTCTGACAGCTGCCTGCGTTGGGGCATCCTGCGCAGGAGAAGCTCTTCTTCAGAGGCGCCTTGCCTCTTGTGATCACGTAAACAAGAGCGATGAGCAGACCGTAGACCAGCATGCCGCCGGGAGCCTTTACGAGGAACTCGATCTTATAGGGCTCCAGCAGAGCAATGGGGTTGCCTGCGAAGGAGGCATTGCCCAGCACCTCACGGATGGTGGCCATGAGGACAAGGGCTACGGTAAAGCCCAGACCCATGCCGATACCGTCCAGGGCGGACTTTCCGACGGAATTCTTACCCGCAAACATCTCGGCGCGACCGAGGATGATGCAGTTCACCGTAATCAGGGCCAAATATACGCCCAGCATATCGTAAAGCGCGGGGAAATAGGCGTGGACGATCATTTCCACGATGGTGACGAATCCGGCTATAATAACGATATAGCAGGGGATGCGGACACTGTCGGGGATGATCTTGCGGAGCAGGGAGATCAGGACGTTGGAGCAGATCAGCACGACCAGAGCCGCAAGACCCATACCCAATGCTCCCGCTACGTTATTCGTGGTGGCAAGCGAGGGACAAGTACCCAAAATCAGGACAAACACGGGGTTTTCCTTGATAATACCCTTCAGGAGGATGGACAGATTGTTATTTTTCATCAGTTACTTCCTCCTTCCAGAATTTTCAGGGCATCAAACGCGCGCTCAATGGCCTTCAGATAGCCGTTGGTCGTTAAGGTAGCGCCGCCGATGGCGTCGATATCCTTATAATCCGACTCGGTCTTACCGTCGAACTGACCGTAGAACTTCTCGTCGGCGCAGGCGTCACCGATGCCTTCGGACTCAGCCTGTGATACAGTAAAGGTATCAATGATCTTGCCGTCGGGGGTCATGGACACACGGACGATGATATATTCACCCGAAGCGGGATGATAATCGTCTCCGCCCATGATGCCGTAGCCGTTCCCCTTGGCCTCCAGAATATAGTTACCCGACGCGGTCTTCTTGGCAGCGGTAATATACTTGAGCGCATCGCCGTAAGCGGTAAGGTCGATGTCCTCGACAACAGACGCCACAAGAATATCGTAGGCGGTCTTAACGGTTGCGTTATCGGTACTACCGTTCTCATCAACGGGAATAAACTCCTCTCCGATGACAAAGACGTAGCCCTTGCCGTTGTCGGCGGTGTACACGGCGTCAATACCCTCGATCACCTCGGCAATAAAGAGCTTGGTGAACTTCCCTTCTCCTGCGGGCAGAGCGGCGGAGAGGTTATCGTTCAGAATCTGCGCCTCGTCTCGAAGATCTACGGAGCCGCCGCCGAGAATGATGGCGGTGTTCAGCGCGTCCTTGACGGCGTTCTTATAAGCGGATGTAGTCTTGGTTGCGCCGGAAATGGTGTCGATGGCTTCCACACCTGCGGCATCCTTACCGGCGAAGCTCTCGCCGTAGGTCTTCTCATATCCCAGCGTTTCGGTGGATGCAAGGCAAACAGCGCCGGTCACGGTGCCGTCCGCGGCAACGCCGCACATAATGACGAAGCCGGAGCCGTAGCCCGCGGTGGTGAGGGTAACCACGTAGCCCCCCTTCGCCTCCTTATAGACCTCGGTAACGGTGGCGGGAAGCTCGTAGCTGGAAATATCCACCTTCTCAAAGCCCTCGCCGTCGGGCATGACCACCAGGAGAGCCTCGTTGGCGGCGGCATCCTGATTCTGCTTGATGATGGGAGCCGCAACGGAATTGGTCAGCGCCAGAAGGATCGCCATGACGGCGCAGATGGTAACCAACACAATAGTGCTTTGTACAGACTTTTTCATGCCTTACTACCTCCCATTCCGAAGATTCTCCGTCTCGTCCAGGACGAAATGTAGGGGGTCAGGATATTCATGAACAGAATGGCGAAGGAAACGCCCTCGGGATAGCTACCGAAGTAGCGGATGAGGAAGGTGATCAGACTGGCACCAAGACCGAAAATGATCTTACCCCAGGGAGTTGCGGGGGAGGTCACGTAGTCGGTAGCCATAAAGATGGCACCGATGAGCAATCCGCCCGACAGAATAGCGGCCAGAGCGGCGGTGGCATCCATGCCCTCCATAATGAAGGAGGTCAGGAACACCGTGCCGATAAAGGCTACGGGAACGTGCCACGTGATCACACGGCGAACGAGCAAATAAACGCCACCCAGCAGAAGGGCTGCGGCGCAGGTCTCACCGATAGCGCCGCCGTGGAGACCCAGCAGAAGATCCGTCAGAGAAGTCGCCTTCTCAGCGGCCAGAGGAGTGGCCGAGGAAGCGGTATCTACGATAGTGGGGAAAGCGGCCTTGGTCAGGGTAGCGAAGGCCACCAGCATGAACACACGGGCGGTAATGGCGGGGTTCACGGGGTTTGCGCCCAGCCCGCCGAAGAGTCCCTTGACGACAACGATGGCGAAGAGAGAGCCTACCACACACTGCCACAGGGGGATATTGGCGGGGAGATTCAGCGCCAGCAGAAGACCAGTAACGGCGGCGGAGAGGTCGCCTACGGGAATGGGCTTTTTGGCAATGAGACTGAAGAGTGCCTCAAAGCCCACACAGGCGGCCACAGTCACGGCAACCACCAAAAGGGAGCGAAGGCCGAAGATCACGGCGCCGGCGGCGGTAGCGGGGAGCAGAGCGATCAGCACGTCCAGCATGATGCGGCGGGTGCTTCGTCCGCTATGGATATGGGGGGAGACCGAAAGCTTCAATTGGGTATTCATGCCTTGGCATCCTCCTTTGCTTTTTCTTCTTTCAACAGAACCTTGGCCAGCTTGTTGGTCTGCACCAGAGGACGGTTGGCGGGGCAGACGAAGCTGCAGCAGCCACACTCCATGCAGGCCTGCACGCCCAGCTTGTCCAGCGCGACGGTGTCCCGCTTATCGTAGGCACGGGCAATGGCTGCGGGGGACAGACCGAAGGGGCAGGTGTTCAGGCATCTGCCGCAACGGATGCAGGGAGTGGTCTTGGGGAGCTTGGTCTCCTTCTTGGACAGAGCCAGAATGGCGTTAGTGTTTTTCAGGATAGGCGCAGATGTATCGGGGACGGTAATACCCATCATGGGGCCGCCGTAGATCACCTTATCGGGTGCCTCGGTAAGGCCGCCACAGAACTCAAAGACCTCGCTCATGGCCGTACCCACGGGGACGATGACGTTCCCCGGCTCCTTGACGCAACCGCCGTCTACGGTCACACACTTTTCCACCAGAGGCATACCCGTTTTCAGGTAAGCGCCGATGGCGGCCAGGGTAGTGCAGTTGACGGCGATGCATCCCACATCAATGGGGAGCTTGCCCACGGGAACGACACGGCCGACGGTGTGGTAGATCAGCACCTTCTCGCCGCCTTGCGGATACACGGAGGGGAGCACCTTAACGGTAAAGGTACACTCACCCGTCGCAACGACTTCATTCATCAGTCCCATCATGGACTTGATGGCGGCCTTCTTGTTACTCTCGATGCCCACAACGATATTGCGAATACCGAAGTGAGTCTTCATGGCCACCAGGGCCGTCTTCATATCGTCCACCCGATCCAGCATGGTACGGGTATCGGATGTAACGTAGGGCTCGCACTCGGCACAGTTGACCACAAGGTACTCAATGCGGCCGAGGTCTACGCTGAACTTAACGTGGGTGGGAAAGCCCGCGCCGCCCAGACCTACGACACCGCTCCGCTTGA
Source organism: Clostridia bacterium (assembly GCA_017532045.1). Lineage (GTDB taxonomy): Bacteria > Bacillota > Clostridia > Oscillospirales > CAG-272 > CAMEON01. The sequence goes on from JAFXJW010000137.1 coordinate 14,632, forward strand.
TGGCCTCAAGAAGAGTGTCACGGGAATCCACCACGGGGGGAGCAATCGTCTCGTCGGGGGTCATTTCCCCGTCGGACTCGATAACGACGGCAGGTACAGTGGTACCGTTTGAGAGCAGGTAATCCGTGATCTTGGTGACCTTGCCCGACACGGAGGCATGAATGGGCGCAGATACGAAGCCCCCTGCCTCAGCGATGAGGGTGCCGACCTTAACGGTATCACCCACCTTAACCACGGGCTTGGCGGGTGCGCCGATGTGCATGGACATGGGGATAACCACCGTCTTGGGGGCATCCATACGGACGGCGGCCATGTCTCGGGTATTCTTTCTGTGGGGTACGTGTACCCCGTGAAGGAGAGAGAATGCCATGTTTCAACTACCTTTCTAAACGTTTTATGCGCAATACGGGAGGCAAAGCACTTGCTTCCCTTCGGAACGCATAGATATACGAATACATTATACATGAATTTCAATTGTTTGTCAATGGTTTCTAGGGGATTTTGTTGTGGAAAGATCTGCGTTTGGTGCTACATTCGTGTAAAAGTGGTTCACGTTCTCTGTACTATGAGCAAAAAGGAAACCACCCCAAAGGATGTCTGCAATAAAGCAGTATCTACCTACCGACAGGAAAAGGACAGAGAGTTTCAACATTCTCTGTCCTCTTTTCTTGACAAGCGCTGCATCTATAGATACATATTCGTTTTTGCGATATACTTCGTTTCACTCAGCGCGATATGTTTGCTTGGCAAATGCGATATAACCTCACTCCGCTCGGCAGCGAATTGGAAGAAATTAGATAAAACAATTTGCGAATTTATGTTTTTATATATATTTCACACAATGTTCACACGACGTTTATACAACACTATCGCGAATCATGTTAAAATAATAATATACTTTATGATGGTGAAAGGAATACAATGGAGCATCGTAAGCACAACCTCAACATAATACTTGTTTTTGGAATACTCTTTTTGGTGGTAACAGTACTTTTGTTGCTGGTCTTTTTCGCGGGAAAAAAGACATACGTCGTGGAATTTGATCTGAACGGCGGAACCCTTGTAAGTGGCTCTTTGCAGCAGCACATCACCCAGGGTCAATCCGCAACACCGCCCGTGGTGCATAAGGACGGCGCATATCTGAAGGAATGGAGCCAGCCATACAACAAAATAACGAAGGACGTCGTCATATCGGCAGTTTGGTCATCTGAAACCACGCCGGGAATTGTTTATGCCAACTCGACAAATCAAAATTTTGTTGAGATCGCCGGGGCGTACAAGCATATACGCGGCGAAGTTTATCTTGGAGATTATTACGGTGAAAAAAAGGTGCTTGGAATTCAAGATAATGCCTTTGCTGATTACTTCGAAATAACCAAGATTCGTCTTCCTGACGGACTTATACATATTGGCAACGGCGCGTTTTCGGGCTGCACGGGGCTAACCGCTATTGAAATACCCAAAGCCGTAACGAATATCGGCGCGGATGCCTTCAGCGGCTGCAGCTCAATAGAACAGATAATCCTCAACGATGGGCTTTTGGAAATCGGTAAAGGAGCATTCAGAAATTGCACGTCGCTTAAGGAGATCGTGATTCCCGCCAGCGTCTTGCGCATCGCAAACGACGCATTTGACGGCTGTGACGACCTGATCATCAAAACAAGCGTTTCAAAGGAGGATATGCCGGAGGGCTGGCAGGACGGTTGGCGAGGATCCGCAGGCGTTGTTTGGCTTGGCGCCGAGGACGTTATTGAAACCGAGACGGAAACCGAAGAGGAGACCTTCATAAAATTCCCAATTCATGATCCTTTCCGTCCCGTGATCAGACCGCCCAAGCCAACGACCGAGGAATCGGTTGAGGTGGAGGAACCGGAGGAAAGCAACCAGCCTGACGATCCTGAGGACGTTACGGAAACCGAGACCGAGTCAACCACAGAAGAGGAAACCTTCATAAAATTCCCAATTCGTGATCCTCTCCGTCCCGTGATCAGACCGACAGATACACCGACCGAGGAGTCGGTTGAGGTGGAGGAACCGGAGGAAAGCGACCAGCCTGACGGTATTAAGCAATCTGTTTCCAAAGAATTAACTACGGGGGAATAAAGTATGCATATGATACCAATGCTCGGCATACTTTCCGTGGTTTTTTGCGTGGGTCTGTTTTTGCTGTGCTTTTTTCGGAAACATCTTCAGAATCCGATCATCAATATTCTGTTTATCGTTGCTGATGCGATATTCTTTTTCAGCTGGAATTATGCGATGTTCGAGCATAACGGACTCAAGTCCGGCTTTATGACACTGGACAATATCAGCCCCTTCATTTGCACGGTCATCCTGCTCACTCCGTTTATGAGCGAGAAAATCAAAGAATATACGTATGCGGCTATTGCATTACTTTCGTTTGGAATGTTCGTGGCGTTTTATATCAGTCCCGAGGTGGAATATCTCGTTAACCATCATCAGACGGCAAAATTTATACACGTAACCGAGGCGGCCTGTCACTGCATTATGGGACTGTACGGGTTCTTTCTGGTTCTTTCGGGCAAGGTAAAGCTGAACGCAAAGACATACCGCAGATCCCTGATATTCATTTATTCGGTCATAGGCTACGGTCTATTTTTGAACTTCTTCTTCCACCGCTCCTATTTCGGAATGAATATGTACGGAAATTACTCGATTTATTTTATGGACCTGTTCGGAAGCTTTGAGGCTACCCTGATAGCTTATATTTTCGGCGTTTTCTTTACAATGACCGCAGGCTATCTTGTATGTATGGCTCTTGACGGATTGAGCAGATCAAAAGTAGCGACAGCGAAGAAAACGGATGCTACAAAAAACACGGACGATGCTCAGGCATCTTAACGGCAAGATTTTAATATAGCAGAAAAGGACACCGATCGGTGTCCTTTTCTGTTAATTGCTTTTCACATAAAATATCAACGGAGCAACGTCTCGGCGGCTTGACATTCTACATCCAAGCCCTTTTTGTACTGCTCCATGAAGGCGCGGAAGCAATTTCGCTCGGCTTCGTCTGCGGAGACGGTAGTTTTCTGTGCGTCCTTGAACACACCGTCAAGGAACGTTTCAAGACTTGACTCGCCAAGGCGAGCGAAGAGGGCAAGGGCCGCAATACCCCATGCGCCTCCCTCACCTGCGTTCTGCATCACGGTAACGGGGGCGCCGATGGCGGCTGACATGGCGCTTTGCCCCACGAAGGGAGACTTGAAAAATCCGCCGTGTCCGTACACCGCTTCGATTTCTACATCCTCCTTGGAGAGCAGCTCGCATCCAAGAGACAGAGAGCCGAGAGCAGAATATATCTGCATTTTCATAAAGTTGGCCAGAGATAGCTTTCCACTTGGATGTCTTGCGATGAGCGGAATTCCCTGCGTCACGTTTACGATGGGCTCAGCGGACAAAAAGTTATAGCCGACAAGACCTCCGCAGGTGGGGTCTGCCTCCAAGGATTTGGCGTACAGCGCATCAGTCATGACCACCAGCCGTGCTGGTGGCTTGCGATAGCCCCCTTGGGGCATTTCACACGCTGAGCCTATAGGCTCGTCGAAAAATCCGCAACTTGCGGTAGTCGCCCTACCACTATTGAAATAGTAAGTATCTATAGC